>JAIORK010000035.1 GCA_021108215.1 bacterium
TCGGGGTGGCTGTTGGTGTAGCAGTATAGGTCGGCGTATGCGTCGGGGTGGCTGTAGGGGTCGCTGTATAGGTCGGCGTATGCGTCGGAGTGGCTGTAGGGGTCGCTGTATAGGTCGGCGTATGCGTCGGAGTGGCTGTAGGGGTCGCTGTATAGGTCGGCGTATGCGTCGGAGTGGCTGTAGGGGTCGCTGTATAGGTCGGCGTATGCGTCGGAGTGGCTGTAGGGGTCGCTGTATAGGTCGGCGTATGCGTCGGAGTGGCTGTAGGGGTCGCTGTATAGGTCGGCGTATGCGTCGAGGTGGCTGTAGGGGTCGCTGTATAGGTCGGCGTGTGCGTCGGAGTCACCGTTGGTGTGGCAGTCAGTGTATAAACCTCAACATACTGAACCTTTCCAACCGGAGTCAAACTTACATAAGCACCATTGTTAAGATAACCGCTCCAATAATACAAACCACCCACGCCAGGCGCTGTGGCAGTCAAGGTAATGCTATCAAAAGATCCGGGAGCAAGCGGTGGCGAATAAGTAACCATAATACGTTGACTGGAAAAGGCAACCGTTCCATCCTGGACATTTGAGACAGGGGTATCGGGAACAGCCCAGCCATTGGGAATCTCAATATAAAGTGTATCAACCGCGCCGGCTGATGTAATTAAAAGATATTCATAATCTTTCATTTCCAAAGCATCAGAATTATTTGGTTCAATATAACTATTTGCACCCGGTACCACCGTTGATGTAAACGTCGGCGTCATGGTGAAAGTTGATGTTGGCGTTGCGGTCGGCGTGATGGTGAATGTCGGAGTATGTGTTGGAGTCACGGTCGGCGTGATGGTGAATGTCGGGGTATGCGTTGGGGTCACGGTCGGCGTGATGGTGAATGTCGGAGTGTGTGTTGGGGTCACAGTCGGCGTGATGGTGAATGTCGGAGTATGTGTTGGGGTCACGGTCGGCGTGATGGTGAATGTCGGAGTATGTGTTGGGGTCACGGTCGGCGTAATGGTGAATGTCGAGGTATGCGTTGGCGTTGCGGTCGGCGTAATGGTTGGTGTAATCGTATTCGTAGGTGTGGCAGTTGAGGTTAGCGTTACGGTATAGACTTCAACAATCTGACTTTTTCCATTAGGTGTTGTAACTGTATAAGCACCATCATTCAGATAAGAACTCCAATAATAAATCCCGCCAACACCCGGCGCAGTCGCTGTCAAGGTAATGCTATCGAAAAAACCCATAGCAAGCGGCGGCGAATAACTAACTACAATCCGATTGGCAGAGAAAGATACACTCCCCGCCTGAACATTGGATGCGGGTGTCTCCGGCACCGCCCACCCTGTGGGAATTTCTATTGAAAGCGTATCAATTGTTCCTTGCGACTGAGAAATTAAAATATATTCATAATCCTGAACCTGATTGACATTGGAATTATTGGGATCAATATAACCATTTGCCGCCGGCGTCATCGTAGATGTCGGTGTATGTGTTGGCGTATACGTCGGTGTATACGTCGGTGTATGTGTTGGTGTATGTGTTGGTGTATGTGTTGGTGTATGTGTTGGTGTATGCGTTGGTGTATGCGTCGGTGTATGCGTTGGTGTATGCGTTGGTGTATGCGTTGGTGTATGCGTTGGTGTAT
>JAIORK010000036.1 GCA_021108215.1 bacterium
CCTCTCGTTTCCCGATTGCTTCAACTCCATTCTAACCTTTCCTCCTGATTGGAGGTCCGACATTATTTATACCCTTACAATACAATTTTTTATTCCCCTTTCACCTTTATTCGTGAATATCCGTGTCAATTCGTGGACCGTATTTAGTTTTTTCTTTTCTGCTTTGCTCTTTTCCCCAGACCCTTTACAATACTCTCATGACTTTTGAAACTTTTGAACAGGCTGTCGACGAGGCGGTTGAACAAATCCCGGAAAAGTTCAAACAAATCCTGGAGACCGAAGGCCTTGAGATTATTCCGCGCGACATCGTCCCGGAACGCGTGCACGAACTCTTTCCCGACCGTATTGTTTTTGGTATTTTTGCCGGAATCTCGCGCAAACACCGCAATGTTTTTAATATTCAGCTTGAGCCGACCCGTATCGAGATTTACCAGGAAAGTATCGAACAGGTTTTCGGCCCCTTGCCCACCCCTCAGGTCAAAGACCAAATCGTCAAAACCGTCATTCATGAAATCGCCCATTATTTCGGATTCAATGAGAAAGAAGTACGCGAGCGGGGGTATTAGAAATTTTATCGTGCTAGCGCAAACACGATAAAAAAGGGAGGACACCCTTGATTGGCATCCTCCCTTTTTTCAGTTCAACAGTTCACTTTATTTTCCCAATCAATACTGTAGCAATACCAATTTTCGGAACACATCCGCTTCACCATTGAACACGCCGCGATAGAAATAAATTCCACCGGCAAATTCACTGGTATCAAATGCGATCAAATTAACACCCACAGGACCATTTTGCGATAACCGTGCCACCTGCTCACCCACCGCATTGTAAACCTCAATAACAATCTCACAGGTGCCGCCGGATATATCCGCCGCTTCCACCCGGACATGAAAACGCGCATGCTGTCCACGTCGCGCCGGATTGGGATAAAAAAGCACCTTGTCCGTCACAACAAATGCCGGGGTCGCGGTTCGGGTCACTGTCAATGTCACACTCGCGGTAGGTGTGATCGTACTGGTCACACTTATTGTCAAGGTTGGCGTGGCAGTTGGCGTGATAGTGCTGGTCGCACTAATGGTCAATGTTGGTGAGGCAGTTGGCGTGGCGGTCGCTGTTGCCGAGTTCGTCAAGGTCGGGGTCGCGGTCGGCGTGGGTGTCACGGTCGGAGTCACGGTTGTACTGGCCAACGGCGTGTCTGTGGCAGTCAGCGTGATGGTCGCACTGGGCGTAGGTGTGGGTGTATCCGTGGATGTGCCTGCGACTGTCTCGGTCGCGGTTACTGTAAAACTGGGAGTGTAACTCGGCGTAGGCGAATGGGAAGGTGTGGATGTAGGCGTCACAGTTGAATTTAAAAATGCTGCATGTAAAAAACCGGCATAATTAAAATAATGCGTCGATGCACTGGTCAAATCCGCTGTCTGACCAATGGCGGAAAGATTGCTGTAGTTGGTTGAGACGGCCGAGTCACCGCCGGAATCCACCACATCATCCACACCAATATAATTGGTGGATGAATAATTGCTGTGCCCCAAAACCACCATTGGCAGTGCCAGGCCCAGAAGCATGACAATACCAAAAACCGTTGGATGTCTCATGACATGCTCCCTCATTTAAAATACCGGTGCTGTTGTGCCGTCACTGCGCTGGTTGTCCGTCCCATGCTCACCCGCTCCAGGTGCTGTCCAGGTTGGAGGATTACCGGTCCCCACTGCAACAATATCTTTGGTAATCGTACCCAGTTGAAAAATATTGCCGCTGACCTGTACGTTGGTCCCGGCTCCGGAAAGCCCGATGCCATAAGACGGCCCGGGACCGGCGATACCCGTGGTATTGTAAAGAATGGTATTCTCAAGAATCGTGCTGGTGGTCATGGCTGTGCCATTGTCCGTAATCCCGGCGGAACCCATTGTCCAGGCCGCCAGCATAAATGTCAGGTCAATCACGTTATCCTCTACCCGGCTGTTGGTCATGCCTGCTGTAATAATTCCCGTGGCAGAACCCGGCCCCATAACAAACAGGTGGTTTTCAATAACTTCGCAGTAATTGGCGCCACTCATGTCAATTGCCGGTGTTGCTTCCATTTGTTCAATCTTGACTGCGCGTACATAACAGTACATCGAACCTGCCAGCGTAATGGCCGTGGTGTTGGAATTTGGTATAATCATCAGTGATTCCAAACCCTGACGCGTACCGGTCATGTCCACAGAATTAACATTAATCAATTCCGTGGCATTCCATCCCTGACCGCGAATGGTGACATAGTTGGGAAGTGCGATTGTTCCTGCTCCGGCACCAAAGGTCCCCGCTTGTTCATTAAACTGCCCGGCTTGCACATCAATCACCCAGGGTGTGGATGCACTGGGTGCCGGCGACAAGGCACCGTAGGCCGCGCCGGTAAACGCACCCTGGCCCAGCAGCATATCAATTGCGCCGCAGACTGTGGTCGTGTCTCCGCCGTCTGCCGCCACTGTCAGGACCTGCTGATAGACGATCTTGCGCGCTGCCAGGGCATAGGACGCATTGGCCAGGGGATGACGCGGCGACATGATTTCCCAGCCGCCGCTGCCGGTATGATCCACCTGAATTTCAAGGTAATACTGCTCACGAAACGTTTCGTTCAATGCCCTCGGTGTTGGACTCCCCGAATTCCCCAGCATAACATTATAAATACCATTGGTGATGGGAACACTGCTGTGCGTCTCATTCCAGTTAAGCGCATTGCCGCCCGACACCGCATCATACAAACGAAAGCGCAGATTGCGGGTCCCATTGATCGGTGTGCCGCTCGCATCCGTTAGATACCCTTGAAAATTCATCACCTTGGGAATCTTCGTTGTCGCCGTGGCGCTGACTGTCCAGGATATTGCGAGCATCATCAGTAGTGCCGAAAGTAACAAACGTTTCATACTCATAATTTTCCTCCATTGGAAAAAATGCACTTCACACAAACAAGTATATCCCTAATTTTCCTGGTTGCAACCGAATTCCAGCGCTAAAAAAATCAGGGATTGGGACTGTCTGACCCGGTGGCCGCCTGAGCGAAATTGGCCGGCGCCTTCCCAATCTTTTTCAGCGGGGTTTCGCAATCTTTGAGTGCGTGACGTTCTGCCAGGTAGCGAGGATCATTTTCTGATACAGTCCCCTTGTGGAGATAGCCTCCCTTGCCGTTTCCTCACAAAAACAAATCGTATTTTAGCACCTAGCATCTCTATACTGCTGCTCCGTATACAGTCCGTCAATCTTTTTTAAAACCATTCTCCCCTTTTCCCCAGGGCATCTCCGATTTTCGCGAAAGCCACCGCCGCGTTCCCCGATCCATCGGCTTTGCCAAGCCTCAGAATACATGCTGTACTTACATACATATTGTTTTCATCAATAATCAAGTGGTTGGCTTTATATGCGTCATTTACAATCTCAATGAATTATTACTTCATAAAAACCGGACTCTGCCGGGATGGCGCTCGCTAACTGCATTATGGCGGAAAAAACCCCGCCAAAGCGTCCGGCTTACCTTTATGGGCGTCAAACAAATCCACCAAAAAAAGGATTGGAAAGTATTCTTTACTACAACACCTTTGCCAATGGCATCACACTAGACAAAACCTACTGTGAAAACGGTTGGATGGTCGAAACCAATCACTTGGTACTGAAGGTCAGTGCCAGGCACCTAAAACACAAATCAGCTATTGAATTTTAAATTGACTGATTGATTCTTCACATTTATAGTAAAATTATCCTGAAAGAGGTACTACACCCATGAAATGGTTTTTGTCCAACAAAATCGCCATCCTAACCAGCTGCGGATTCTTGCTGGTCATCCTTTTTCTCTGGCTTGACGAAGTTCTGGACCTGC
The DNA here is from genome assembly GCA_021108215.1 of bacterium. NCBI lineage: Bacteria > bacterium. The sequence continues at coordinate 3,857 of JAIORK010000036.1, forward strand.
CGGCCTTGCTTTTCGGGGCTGCGCGCACCCCTATCAACCTTACCGAAAGCATCTTCGAAACCGTAGTCGTTTTCATCCTGGCAATACTGGTCCTCAGTGCAATTTTCTTTTTGGATAAAAAAGTGGAGGATTTGAACCGGGAAAAATCAAAGATACTCAGCATTATTTCCCATGATTTGAGAAATATCTTTACCGGACTGGTCGGCAACACCCGGATTTTAAGCATGAATCCGGAACAATTGACCCCTGATGCTTCCAAGGATCTGGCTGCTTCCATCCAATCTTCATCCAAACGCATGGCAACCCTGATGAACAATCTGATCAATTGGTCCAGGTTGAATTCGGGCTTTATCGCCATCCGCCCCATTAGATTTAATTTAGCCACCGCAGTGCAAAATACTATCTTAATTTTGCACAACCAGGCCAACACCAAAAACATTTCACTTTCTCAGCATATCGAACCGCATATTACCGTGCTTGCCGACAAGGACCTCATCGATTCGGTCATCCATAACCTTCTGCACAATGCCGTCAAATTCACCCCCCGCGAGGGAAAAATCACGGTCCAGGCCCTGGAGGAGGGTGACTTTGTCAAAGTTTTTGTTTCCGATAACGGCGTCGGCCTTTCCCAACAGGAAATCACACATCTCTGTTTCCTGGAACCCGGTAATACCCGGCGCGGCACAGAAGGAGAAAAAGGCAGCGGGCTTGGTATGTACATCTGCCGAAAATTCATTCAATGCAACCGGGGAATTTTCCATGTCGAAAGCCGCTCAGGACAAGGTACCACTATCTCTTTCACCCTGCCCAGGAAATAAGGTAATTGCAGTCAAGGAGACATTGTAGAGCCCCCATTTAGCAGACGACCAGCGGAAGTCCCACACTCCAATCATCTTTCCGGTCGGGACGACCAACGGAAGTCCTAATACTCAATATGTTTCCGATTAGGGCAACCAGTGGAAAAGTCTCCCCTAAAACTCTATGCATAATGATTTTATCCGTACTCCTCTGCGTTTTTATCGTGCCTATCACTGGTCTTCATTATTTATTATTTTTGGGATTTTTTCATAAATCGTCTTGCCTTTAGGGTTTTACCGTTCTCCGGATTTGTACTATAATATCCTGATTTTCATATCAAGGAGGCTGTATGCCAGGCAAGAACAATTTTCGTCAACTGATTAAACTTATGGAGAAATTACGCGCCCCGGGCGGATGCCCCTGGGACCGCAAACAAACCCATAAAACCCTCAGGCCTTTTCTCCTGGAGGAAGCGCATGAGGTTTTGGAAGCAATTGATTCGCGCGATCCGATTCAACTCAAAGATGAGCTGGGCGATCTCCTGTTCCAGGTCATTTTTCATTCCCAACTGGCAGCTGAAGCCGGACAGTTTACAATTGATGATGTCATCCAGGGCAGCCTGGAAAAAATGACACGCCGCCATCCGCATGTATTCGGCAGCAAAAAACTGCGCACATCGGGTCAGGTACTGGAAAATTGGGAGGAAATTAAACGGCGCGAGCGTAAGGGGTCGGGAAAATCCTTGCTCGATGGTGTTCCGCATACCTTGCCGGCCCTAATCCGAGCTCACCGTGTCCAGGCCAAAGCGGCCCGGGTCGGCTTCACCTGGTCAAAAATTGATCAGGCCTTGGCCAAAGTCACCGAGGAGATCAACGAATTGGAAGAAGCGCTGATTCAAAAAAAACCGGCGCAGATCACCGAAGAAATGGGTGATGTGTTTTTCGCACTGGTTAACCTTGCACGCTTTGCCGGCACCAATCCGGAAGATGCCCTCCATCAGGCCGTAGGGAAATTCATCCAGCGATTCTCCAAGGTGGAAAATCACTCAAAAAAACAAAAAAAACAGCTCTCCGAGTATTCCCTCGATGAGCTGCTTATGCTTTGGAACAGCGCAAAGTCCACTAAAAAAGCTAAAAAGGCAGCGGTGCCTCGCCAACAGCCCGAAAAATTTCCTCGCCGCCGACAAAAACGCGTTTAATCGAATAATCCGGTCCGGCCAGCACCAAATCAACCCGGCCGCCGACGCTGATACGCCCCACACTTTTTTTGCCGATTAATTTTGCAGGAATTCGCGAAGCCATACGAATGCCGTCAAAAAAAGTGAATTCCGAAAGTTTGGCAACATTGATGACACCTTGCCACAGCGGCTGAACACCGCCCGCCAAAGTGCCGTCCGTGCGTAATGCGATGCCGTTTTCCACAACCAATTTTTCCATATTCAGCTGCTCATGCTCCCCGTCCGGTAAACCGCCAACCCAGCGGCAATCCGAGACCAGGGCGATATCGCCCACTTTGGCGCGCAAAAACATCCCCACGGTATCCATGGCCAGGTGCATACCGTCTGCAATCACCTCGGCAACCAATTTTTGTTCTGAAAGCGCCGCACCCACCAAACCGGGATCACGTTGATGAAAGGGACGCATGGCATTGCCCAGATGCGTTACATTGCCCGCACCCCAACCCACCGCTTGACGCGTCTCCTCGGCGGTAGCTGCCGAATGACCCAGTGCCACCACCACCCCGGATTTAACAAATGCCTTAATCGCGCCCTCGGCACCGGGCAGCTCCGGTGCAATCGTCACCATCTTCAACTCTCCCAGAGCCGCTTCCGCCAATTTATAAACATCCGGGGTTTTAATTCTGCGCAGAGAATCATGCGGGATGGCACCGCGCATCTCAGGATTAAGATAGGGACCTTCCAGATGCAGACCCAAAAGACGCAACGGCGCCAAATGCCGCGCCTCCTGAATAAGTTCCGCCATCCGGGTCAGTTCCTTTGTCCCTGCAAAAGAAGTACTCAGCAGCATCGCCGTGGTGCCGTTGGATGCATGATAATACGCTGCAGCTAAAATCCCTCCCAGCGTCCGTGGATCAGCCCCCCCGCCCCCGTGACAGTGGATATCCACCAGGCCGGGCACGACAATGTATCGCTGATTGCTTAAAAATATTTTACCTGAAAAACGGCTGGCGGCCGAAGATGGCAGGATACTCTCAATCCGTTTACCTGAAATAACCACCAATTTATCTTCCAACGGACGCCCTTCGGTTGCCAGGGCACGCGCACGGATAATCCATCGCTTCACGGTCTAGCCTTCCAGGACCACAGTGGCCGCTGCATAGGCACGACTGTGCGAGAGCGAGAGCCAGCTTTTTTTCACACCGGCTTGTTCACTTAATTCCGCAGCCCGGCCAAAAAGACGCAACCGCGGTTGACCGTTTTCCTCCCGAACCACTTCCACGTCGGTCCATCGAACGCCTTGTCCCCAACCGGTCCCGAGCGCTTTAAAAAACGCTTCCTTGGCGCAAAAGCGTCCGGCAAAATGCTGGGCGGCATTTTTCTTTTCCCGGCAGTAAGTCCGCTCGCCCGGTGTGAACGTTTTTTCAAGAAAACGTTCCTGGCCGCGTTCAATCGCCCGGTGGACGCTTTCGATCTCCTGAATATCCATACCCACGCCGATCACCACAATGTCGTTCCTCTCTGTTACACTCTCTGATAAAAACAATATACCACACAACTTTTGTATATTTGAGTTAAACTCCAGCGGGGATGCGCTTTTTCCGCTCTGCGAAGGCCTTCCCTATTTTTGCCCGCTTTCTCCAAATTTACGGAAAATACCGTAAATTATTACGAAACTAAGCAAACTCTTTTGTAAGCGGCGGGCTTTTCGCGAGCTGCAAAAACACATCCCCGCCGGAGTTTAAATATCGCGTTAGAGAAAATTGCAAAAGTCAAGATACCGGTTATTCCGGAAAAAAATGTGAGAAATGGCAACCCCGGCTGACTTAAATCAGAGTTTTGCGAAAAGCCTCTAAAAATAATTTCAACAGTTCAGGATCAAAGGATTTTCCCGCCTCGCGTATCATGTGTTTCATGGCCTGAGAATGATCCAATCGGGTCACCCCCGGATAATCCGAGGTTAACATATCAAACACATTGGCAATGGCAATAATGCGCGCAAACAGCGGGATCGCGTCTCGGGCCAGTCCATCGGGATAGCCCTGCCCGTCATAGCGCTCATGATGATGCCGAACCACCGCGCCGCCATGCGGCAGAAAATCAATATTGCACATAATATTCTCACCCACTTCAACATGGGTGCGCAAAATACGTTCTTCCCATTCACTCCGCTTGGACTGCTGACGCAGAATCGTTTCGGGGATGGCAATTTTTCCGATATCGTGCAGCATGGCAAGATATTCCAGACGACGCTGCTCAATCTCATTGAGTTTGAGCGACCGGGCCATCATCCGGGCATAACGGGCCGTCCGGACGGCATGGCTGTAAAGAAATGAATCCTTGGCTTCCAGTGTGGCGATAAGTGCTTTGACCGTCCCTTGGAAATATCCCTTGAGTTCATTATACAAATGGGTGTTCTCAATCGCTGCGGTCGCCATGCTGGCCATGACCGAGAGGAATTGTTGCGCACCGCCGTCTAAAAACTCATCCCCGGTTTTTTTATACAAAATGATGGCACCGAGGACCTGCGACTTCCGCATAAAAGGAACCGCCAGTAACGAACCGCTTAAAAAGCAATCAGCGAATTCCGGGTCTTTTTCCACCTCGCGAACATACAATGTCCGCCGGTTTTTATGGAGCCATTCCAGCACATAATCATCCGTGGCCGAAGGATCATCCAGACTTACCTCGCCGTCGACATAGCTGCAACGGTAAAGAAAACCACTCCGATTTGTACGGTAAATGACCAGCAGTGCGTTATCCGCACCCAGGATTTGCTGTACCATGCTGATGATGGTCGAACCGATTTTTTCAATGCCCGGCATGGCGCCGACGGTCTTGCCAATTTCATCTAAAACAGAAAATTCCAATAATTTTTTTTGGGTCTCCTGGTCCTGCCGCCGCTCCTCAATCTTCGTTTTTTGCTTATGACTGAGTTCTTCAATGGGCGGCAAAACATTTTTCACCAGAACATACTGCACCGCATCACGCACAGTCTGAACATCAAAGGGCTTCACAATCAAATCGCGCGCTCCCAAATCCAAAGCTTGCGTAACGGTCGTCTCATTGGCATACGCTGAAATCAGGATCACCGGCACCTGCGACCCCCATTGTTGTTGGATTGTCTTTAAAAGCGCCATCCCGTCCATACGCGGCATACGGATATCTGAAAGCACAAGATCATACGTTGTCTCCTGCAAATATTCCAGGGCCTCGACACCGTCCGCTGCGATATCAATCCGATGTCCGGCATCGGATAAAATCATGGACAAAGATACCTGAATACTTTTTTCGTCATCCACCACCAAGATCGCAGACACAGGTCCCCCTCCTTTTTGGGTATGGCAAACCTCTCTCTAGTCTCGACAAAATTAACAAAGCATTAATCTGTTCCCCGATGATTTCCAGCAGATTTCCCTTCAGGCGTCTTGAGTTGACTGAATGCGGGATTGAATCCGGGTAAAAAAGGCATGTGGATTTTCGGGACTGAGCAAATACTGTTTTTTCTCAAGTGTGGTTAATAATACAAAATCACCATCCGCTTTGGCCCGCCGGCGGGTCACCTGATACTCGGTTCCCTGGGTTTCTTCAAAAAAAACGATATTCACCGTACAAAATTCAATAAATTGACCCAGACGGTTGGCTGCCCGAAAACGCGAGACAACACCGGTTGCTTCTGAATTTTGGTAGTCAAGACAGGCCTGTGCCGCCGCTTCTTCCGAGACTATTGCAACATCCCGCACATGCTCCCAAACAAATACCGTTCTTTTATAGAACCGCTGGGCTGTCACACCCTGGTCAGTGACAGCATACCCGCTGCCCAGGGCGAGTACCTGGACCACCAGGTAGGCAAGCATCCCGCCAAAAAATCCTGCGATGGCCAAACCGGGATAAAAATGGTGGAACATCATCACAATTCCTCCGGCAAAAAACAGTCCCATGCCGGCAAAAAATATCCAAGTATGCTTAAACGATATACGCGCTTTAAATTGAACTGGTGCTTGCGTTTCTACGCGATTCATCTGCTCACCTCTTATGCTCAAAGCGCACACTTTTGCGGTAGATCCCGCCGCAATGGTTCGCCTGTCTAAATTTCATTATTTTAGCACATTCTTGTCCAAATAAAGTAATCCAGCCTATGCTATGATCGGTCAAAATACTTATTTTTTTAAAAAAACTTGTCCGGCGGATGCAGGACGCATCAACACTAATAATGCCACGGGTCGACTTCTGCAGCAAACTGTATCATGATTATTTTTTAAAGTTATCGGCGTGACCTGCCGTGACTGCCTCTATTGAAAGTCCACCAATGCAAGGAGTCAGTATGCAGCTTACGGCACCCTATTTCCAAGCTTGGCTGAGCGCACTAAAAAATGCCTCTTACAAATTGGTACCGGCAAAACTCGGATTGAGTGATTGCAGGGTTTCAGAAGAAAATGACCAGCCAAGCCATGACCCTTTCATCGGCGCTTTCGTCCCCTTGGCGACACACAACGGACCCCTCCTGGTGGGAATTATGACCACACCTGCCGGATATGAAAATCTGGCCAGGGCTTTTCTTAAAACAGATCCTGACCAAAACCTCACAGAAAAAGCAGCCGCAAATGCTTTCCGAAAAATCGCCGTGCTTTTGGCTGACATGTGCAAAAACACCTTGCAGGAACATGGTGCAATTACCACCCCGGGACTGCCCATCATCATCAAAGGCTGTGAACAGCTCATACAAAAAAACGCCGCCAACCAACTCGCCATGAAGTGGGGCGGAATCGACTGCGCGGTTGCGGTCTTCCGGCAATAAACATCCGCAACTATTTTTATCGTGCTTCCGGAAGAATTTCGATGAGCGTATCCTTGGTTTGCTTTTCAGCCGGGGTCTTCACATGCGGCGGGTATGGTTTTTCATTGCCAATATCAATCATAAAAATAGTGATGGCCCCTTGCCGATTTTGTTCAAGAACAAAATGGTAAACAATGGGATCAACCACTTTCTCGTGTTCAACCGTGTAATAAAGCTGTATCACCCGTCTGCCTGCGACCGGCTGATAAGCATTAAAAACCACCCGCCGAAGAGGACCGTATTTATCAAAAATCGCATCCCAGTCAGCTGAAAATTGTTCAAGACTTGAAGCGGGATTAAATTTAATCCCTGGTGACATTGCAGTGTCATACGCACGCTGATACTGGTGCTGCATAATGTTCCGAAAAAATGTATTTACTGTTCCAATCGCCTGATCCACATTGATTACAACCTGTGTTTTGGGGGCACAACTGAAAAGCAGCGCACAAAAAACACAGACGATCATAAGGGTCCTCATTTTTTTCCTCCGCCAAACAGGGTTTCCCACAAGCACCGTTTAAGGCCGCCGTCACATTTCGATACACTTTAGTACACGCGTGTCGTGTCGTACGCTGCTTGATCTTTTTAAAAGTCATTGCGAGGAGTAATTTTTACGACAAAGCAATCTGTTTTAAACGCGACGTGCTGGGAAAACCGAGATTGCGACCAACGAAAGTCCCATACGATCCCCCATCCGGTCGGGGCTTCGCTTCGCCCGCAATGACAGCAAGTGCCGGGTAAGCCCGTAGATTTTTAGCCCAATTGAATGACTTCTACTCCGCCATCTTTTTTATTCACACCAATCATAATTTCCTGGGGTTTACGCACCGCACGATAGCGGAATAAAATATTGACGTATTCATTGCTTTCAATGACACGCGCGGTCGCCTCATCGCACTCAGCATGCCATGGTTGCTGTTTAAGAAAAACTTTAGCTTTTAAAACCGCTTCATCCCGTGAAATCACTTCAACCTCGCTAAAAAATACTATAGTTAACTATTCTACACCAACCGAACGCCGGGTCATGAATATTTTTTCGGTCCGTTGGCTCATCTTATGAGTTTCGGCAGCCGGGTAAGCAAAGCTAAATACCGGCCGGTCGTATTTTCATTCCAACTTAGCTTTGCCCGCCTTACGACTGATACTTTTTCAAACCGGAAACAGGCGAAAAACCAAGGTTTGCTTGAACCGGTGCCAAAACCTATGCTATACTGAATAAAAATAAATCAAAGAGGTTCTTATGACGCAAACAGTCACTGCTCTGCAAAACTGGCTTGATGCCTTAAAAGCCGCTTTATCGGAAGTATCCAAAACCATCCTTAATCAGGAAGAGGGTTCTTTCAATCCGCGCCAAAATGATCTTCCCTGGAACAATACCATCGGCGCCTATATTCCCATCATCAGCCGGGATTATTCGCTCCAGTTAGGACTGGTCTCTACAGAAGACGGCTGCAACACCCTGGCCCGCGCACTTCTGAAAAGATCTCCGGACGAACTGCTTTGCGCTGAGGATATGGCGGATGCCATCCGCGAAGTGGTGAATATTATTTGCGGCATGAGCAAAGCCAAGATCGAAGGAGACGTCTCCAATTCCACACTGGGATTGCCGATCTTTATTGAAGGACATATCCGGCTTACCAAAGAACAGGATGTCTGCTCTGAGATGGTCATGTTCGGAAATGTGAAGTGCTATCTAATCGTGTTGCGGCAAAAATAACTCCGAAAATTTAAACGGGGCGGCCAATCGGCCGCCCCGTTTTTTATATCCCAACAGCCTTTTTCTCTGCCACTGCCTGATAATAAACACCCTCGTGATTCCGACACATAAGTGATTTTGAAAAATGGTCCGACACCAGGGCCCGGCCGTTCAAGCCCATGCGTTGACGCAGTTTATCATCCCCCAGCAACTGCTGAATCCTGGCCGCCAGGGTCTCGGAATCATGCACCGGCACCACATAGCCGCAAATCCCTTCACGAATAATCTCCGGCATCCCACCCATATTACTCACAATCATGGGCTTGGCCATGGCAATCGACTCCAACAGGGTCAAACCAAATGGTTCCGGTCCGGAAGAAGGATACACCACCACCTGACTGACGCTGTAGAGACTGGGCATCTCGGACAAATGAAAACTATCAATCAAAACGTTTTTCTTAAGCCCAAAGTATTTGATCAGATCGAGGATATAGGTGATATCCTTCTTCTGGGTCTGCTCCCAGTCAACAATATTGTTGCTTCCGGCCAGAACCAGAAGCGCATCACGAAATTTCTCCCGCACCCGGCGAAAAGCTTTGACCACCACATCGCTGCCCTTGGCCAGACCCAGCCGGGCCGGATGAAACACAATCCGCTTATTCCGCATCTGCGGAAAACGCGTCAGAATGGATTCAGGATTAATGCCGGGTTTAAAAAGATCGACATCCAGTCCGTGATGAATAACAGTTACTTTCTCTTCCAGACATCCTACGCTCAGCATCTCCCGCTTGATAAAATGACTGACCGCGATGATATGGTCCCATGCGATATCGCGGGAAAGCTTAAGAAACTGGATATCGTTCCAGGCGTTGTGTGCGGTTAAGATTAAGGGAATGCCTTTTTCCCGGCACAACCGCGAAAGCACTTGGGCATGTATAAATGTAAAGTAATGCAAATTATGCGCGTGCACAACATCCGGTTTGAACCGCGCGATAAAATTTGCCAGGGTCTTTTCGATCTCCTTTTGCAACAACTCTGCATCATGCTGCAAAAGGTAATCCAGGCTCATATACGGCGAGCGCTGAACACGCACACCAAAATAATCCTCTTCTTCCGGTGAGTCGCGCAGCGATCCGGTAAGCAGACTGATTTTATGCCCATTTTTAATCAACTCGGGCATAAGAATGGTCAGGTGGGTCTCCACCCCGCCGATAACCGGCAAAAACGCCCAATGAATCTGGGCAATCCTCAGCTTTTTTTTCCTCGTCGTCAAAGCACTGTTACTTTTTTTTCCGTTGCGTACGACCATTTTTTTTCCCTTCTCTCTTTGACGACACACTTATCACCGTCATTTTATTTGCAACGAGACTGTGGTGCCGACCGCCCAGCTTCACTTTCAATTTCCCCTTCGTGCGCTTGGCTTCCCAGCGCAATTTAATCTGAGTCCGCGCAATGCTGATCCATAAAGAATCTCCAAAAAGAGAAACGCAGAAAGAGAGCGTGCTCCATTCCGGCGGCAGATGAGGGTCTAAAACAATGATTCCCTTTTCAATCCGCAGTCCGCCAAATCCCAGAACCACGGCCTGCCAGGACCCGCCCAAACTGGCGGCATGCATACCATCCTTGGTATTGGCGTATACATCCTTTAAATCCGTCATCAGTGAAGCATGCAGGTAACGCCGGGCATGCAGCATATCATTTTGCCGGGCCGCCACCAAGGCATGGGTCGAGGGTGAGAGCGAAGATTTATGCAGCGTCCGCCGCTCATAATAATGATAATTGGCCTTAATCTCCTTTTCACTGAACCGGCCTTCCAACAGGTACAAAAGCATGATCACATCAGCCTGCTTAATATATTGTGTGGCCTCCAGTTTTTTAGACGGCATGTCCGGCAAAACCGGAATAAAATAATCATCCACCTCAGGCAAGGGCAGGTCCTTGCGCCGGAAATAACCGTCAAACGCCTCGATCATGTCCCCTTTGCGCTTAAAGGGAACATTTACCGAAATACGCCGCCAGTCCTCGGTCTCTCCGGTACGCAAGCCAATCTTGTCTGCCATTTTTTTTATAACCTGGGGCTGCTTGGCCCGAAAAATCCGGTAGAGTCCTGCGGCCATAGAAAGATTAAATGCCGCCAGACTGTTGGTATACGCATTGTTATTGACATTTTCATGAAATTCATCAGGACCGATAACATTTTTGATTTCATAACACTGACGGCGTTCGTTCCAGGATACCCGGCTGGTCCAGAAACGTGCAGTTTCAATCAACATTTCCAGCCCGTGGTTCAGCATAAACGCTTCATCATTGGTGACGATATAATATTGACATAACCCATAGGCGACATCCGCTGTGATATGGTGTTCCTGCTGGCCGGTGGATATTTTTTTTATCGTCCCATCCAAATCTTTATGCCACTCAGGGGTCACCTCTTCCCCGGTATCCGCAGACTCCCAGGGAAACATGGCCCCTTCATAACCTTGCGCAATTGCATTGCGCCGCGCCTGCTCCAGGCGATTGTACCGGTATAAAAGCAACGAACGCGCCATCTGGGGAAAATTAAACGTAAAATACGGCAAGGTAAATATTTCCGTGTCCCAAAAACTGTGCCCGCGATAACCCTCGCCGGACAATGTCTTGGCGCCAATACCGGCATCTTCCTCGCCATTGTTACCGGCAATCAACAAATGGTAAATATTAAACCGCAAAGCCCGTTCAGTATCCGGATCTCCGGTGATACCGACATCCGCCTTTTTCCAGCGGATGGCCCAAGCCTTGCTGTGGTCTTGCACCAGCGGATCAAACCCTTTTTTAGCGGCCCTGGCAACACTCTCCATCGCCTTGCGTTTGACCCGGGTGGCAGGTGTATCCTGCGAAGTATACATGCTGATATATTTGGTCAAACACAGTGTCTCGCCTTTTTTCATATTAATGGCAAACGTACGGTGCGGCTCAAAATAGGTCCGGTTGCGGTACTCAACCTGCGTAAGCGTTGCATAAGCGATAAGAATTTCTTTTTCCAGTGTCTTGACGCACAGATAATCCGTATCCCCCTGTTTATCAACTTCATAAATATTAAACGCGCGTTTGTCCCCTTCCGTGATAAAACCCGTATTAACCACCGCGCTGTTCACTTCAGAGATCACTGCGAATTCTGCCGGTCCGTCCAAAGGTGTCAAATAGATCCGCATCACCGCCAGATGTTTATCCGGCAAAGAAAAAAAACGGAGCGACTGAATCGAAAACTTTTTTTTCATGGCCGAAGAAAAAATGGTCCGGCGTGTTAAAAACGCCCGGCGCATATCCAAAATGCGGCGGTGGTCAAGCACATCCATGGTAGAGACACCTAATTTCTCACCATCCACCGAGACACGGATATCCATGGGATTCGGCGCATTGACCATCTCAGGCACCTGAGCTAACATCCGGTCGAAAACCCCGGCAAAATAAGTTCCCGGATGCGCCCCTTCCGGGGTCTCTTCCAAAACACTCCTGCTTCCCAGATAACCGTTTCCCAGCGCAAACCGGGTCTCTCTTACATTTTGAGCTTCAGTTGTCCAGCCGTTGGCATAAATCTGCCACCGGGCATCCGACATATAGGATTTAAAATAATCTTTGTCGCGCATGGTGTCTCCTTTTCTTCTTATTCAAGTGATTATTATTGCATTATTTAAAATTTTGCGTCAATTATGTTTCTTATCATTAAAATTATCCACTATCACTGAATCATTCTGGAGACTGATTTTTCCCATACACGGTGCACCTATTTTCACCCGCGCAAGAGCCGTTGATTTTTAACCGCACCTGCGCTAAGATGCCAGGCTATGGAAACAGTCATCATCCCTTCGGGCAGGAGGGGGCTGCATCTATTTAGTTGCTCCTGAAAAATACAAACTGTCGGGAATATTGAAGAAACAGTAAAAAAGACCTGTGCGTGTTGTTGAACGAATATGCTGTAGGGGTATGGCCCGGCAGACTTATTTAGCAGCTAGCGGCTCATTGCAGGCTGTTATTTTCATATCCCCGTAATATTTAAAGCCCGTTTGCAGCATAGAAGTGAAACAATGCGCACAGGTCGCAAACATGCGAAGATACAAAATTACGCTATCGCCTGGTCAAACGATTGAGCAGGCTTCATCGGGAAATGAGTTCCAATTTGACTTTTTCAGGATTAACTATTTACGCATTTCGAACCAAACCATACCGCACCTTGAAACAAAACAGGGGTCAAAAGACACATTGCCGGTTCCAGTATTCTTCTGAACTAATCCAAAGGAGTTTTTTATGAAATTATTACGTTTGAAAAGTCTCATCCTGCTCTTCACACTTCTCCTCCTTAGCCAACCACTGCTCGCCCGGACTGATTGGTCACACGGTGTGATCAATCAAGCCGAGGTCATTCAACAGGCCGCGCTCATCACACCGGCATCCTTTCCCAATGCCGACGAAGTGGTGATCGATGAATTTATACACGAGGAATACCGCACAGATGGAAGCTCTCTGCTCTGGGATGATGAATACATTAAAGTGCTCACAGAAAAGGGAAAACGCGGTCTGCAATCCCGGTCCCTGCACTTCACCTTGCCCTACGGCACTGCTGAGTATAAAAAAATCGAGATCATCAAACCGGATGGCACGCTTATTCCCATTGATCTGGCCAGGCAAAGCCGGGTGATGATTGACCCCTCTCAAATGGGGAGCAATATTTATAATCCCAATGACAAACTCTATCAGGTTACGATTCCCGGCCTGGAGATCAATGATATTTTGCACCTGCTGTCTTTTCGCGATACTGTCAAAGCCCGGGCCAAAGATACCTGGAGCAGCTATGAGGTCTTTGAATACACTTCGCCCATCCGGCACTTAATCTATGACGTCAAAGGCCCCAAATCTTTTCCGCTAAAAAATATCCGGCTGAAAGACCCGGTCCCAGGAACTGTACGCGCCACCACGGGGGAATCGGAAAACCATCTGCTGTATCGCTGGGAAATTACGGATGTACCGCGTATGTACGCAGAGCCCCAGATGCCCGCGCTGCACACCGTGGTCCAGCGGCTGTTAATCAGCACAATTAAAAACTGGCAGGAAGTCTCTGTCTGGTACTGGAATTTGAGTGAACCGCACCTCAATGCCGTCACACCTGCCATGAAAAAAAAGACCGCAGACTTAATTTCAACTGCCAAGACCCGCGATGACAAAATCCATGCCCTCTTCCAATATGTGTCCAAAGAAATTCGTTATATGGGCATTACCACGGAAAAAGAAGCCCCCGGCTATGAACCGCACGATGTCAGTTTGACTTTTGAAAACCGGTATGGCGTCTGCCGCGATAAAGCTGCGCTCTTGGTTTCCCTGCTGCGTATCGCCGGACTGGATGCCTACCCGGTGCTGATCATGGTAGGCCCGATAAAAGACAACGATGTCCCCCAGCCGTACTTCAATCATGCCATTGTCGGCGTCCGCAACCCGGACGGCACCTATATCCTGATGGACCCGACTAATGAGAACACCAAAGAACTTTTGCCTGCCTATCTTTGCAATCGCTCCTACCTGGTGGCGCATCCGCAGGGCGAGACCCTGCTGGTCTCCCCCATCATTCCGGCAGATAAAAATCTGGTGAAAATCGAGAGCAAGGGCAGGGTCACAGCACCGGGCACCTTAAAAATGAAAAGCACCCTTTTATTCGAGGGTATCAACGACAGTGCCTACCGGGGATTCTTCGCCCGGCGCAAACCCGAAGAACGCAAAAAATATTGTGAAGGTGTTGTCAAAGACGTGGTGGCAGGCGCTAAAATAACCCATCTGAAAATTTCACCTGCTGATCTTCAGGACATGTCCCAACCCTTGACCATCCATATTGCCTATGAAGCGCCCAACTACCTAATCAAAGGGCGTGAGGTTGTGATGCTGGACCCGCCCATTCTCGGTGCCCGCATCGGATATATTAATTTTGTTCTGGGGCAGACCGGATTAAAGCAACGAAAGTACGCCATGATGACCGAAATTGCCTGCGGTGTGGAAGAGACTTTCCATATTGATTTGCAGAACAGCGTCGAAAAAATTGTTTCACTCCCCGTCTACAATACCATTACAACACCCAAAACAGCCTTTACCCTGAATCTTGCCATGCAAAATACCACACTTTCCGGGAATGGTTTTTTCAAACTCAAAGGTGTCGAATATACCCCCGAAGAATACCAAACACTCAAACAGTCACTCAAGGATATTGAATTTGAATATAAAAAACGTCCGGTTTTTGCCAAAACGCCGCAGGATTCTCAACCGGATGTCCGTATTCTGGAAAAAACTACGGAAATTAAATTTTTAAATGCGGGTTCCTGGCGCACACGCATCCGTATCAAAAAAAAGATTTTGACGTATGCCGGAAAAAAAGCCCATGCTGAATTAAAATTAGCCTACAACCCGGTCTGGACCGAATTGACACTCAAAAAAGCCGTGGTCAAAGACCGCCGGGGAAAACGCCACCGGGTGGTGGCAGATGAAATCAATACAATGGATGCTGCCTGGGCCGGTGCCGCACCGCGCTACCCGGCTGCCAAAACCATGGTGGTCAGTCTGCCCGGTGTTGAAATCGGCAGTGAAATCGAGTATGAAATCGAGAGTGTCCAGCGCGGCCGCCCTTTTTTCTCTTTACAAAAAACCTTCTCCGGTTTTGATCCCATTGACAAGGAAACCTTGATCATCCAGGCACCTGCCTCGGTACCGCTGCAAATCAAAGATCTGAGCGGCAAAAACATCGCCTATCAAAAACAGGGTTCAGGCACTGTCACTCATACCTGGCAGGCACGGCATCAGACCCCGCTCAAACTCGAGGACAGCCTGCCGCCGCTTTGGAGTTTCAATCCCAATATTTTAATCTCCACCGGTGATTGGAAAACATTTACCCGCCAGGTCCAGGCAGCCTTAAACAAAGCATCTGACCGGCAGCCGGCAACCGCTGCCAAAGCCATGGCATTAACCAAAAACCTTAAAACAAATGAAGAAAAAATCATTGCCATCCGCGACTTTGTCGCCAAGCAGATCCGTCCGGCAGGACCGTCCCTTTCCCAACTGCCGCTCACTGCGATCACCCCGGCTGACCAAACCCTGGCAGAAGGCTACGGCAACAATGCAGACCAGGCCGTGGTCATCTATGCCATGCTCAAAGCGATAGAACGAAAACCCGGCTTCATCTTAGCTGCCGCCAGTGCGCATGTACCGGCATTGCGTGATCCTCTCGTTGCATTCCCTGAGTATGGTTTTTTTGACCATGTCCTGGTCAGGCTTGTGCATAACCGGCAGCCGATTTATCTCAATGATTCGAGTCAGTATGCCCATCTGGGCACCACACTTTTTGATCAGCGCCTCGGCCTCGATATGGCGGGCAACATTTTTACGATCCACGGGCTGCCGAAAACATCCGTGCGCAGCGAAGACCTGTATACCATCAAAATCAAGCCCAATGGCGATGCCCGGATCATCTGGACCAAACGCTATTTCGGACCGGATTACGCTGCATTCCACCGCCGGTTTGCCGAACTCCCGCCTGAGGAACGCAACCGCTATTTCCAGGAACTGGTGGCAGGGCTTTCCCAAAACGCCATTGCCCAAGGTAAGCTTATCACAGACTATCAAGCGCATCCGGGTGTGAGAATATTCACTGTAAATGTAAAGCGTTTTGCGGTCCGTTCCGGTAACCGACTCTATTTCAACCTTCCCCGCTCCCTGGCCTCCGTCTTCGGACTGCGCGCGGATACACGCGAGAATCCTTTTTATCATCCCACGCAGGATACGCTCCAGGTCCACTATGCCATCCAGCTGCCCGGATCAACCCGCCGGATCATGCTGCTGCCGGAAAACCTCACCCTCCAGGCACCTGATCCGCTGGGCACCATAACCTATACCTCTGATTGGGATGCCAAAAAGAAAAAACTGAACATCCTCCGCCGGATCAATCTCAAAGGTGCTGTCATCGATGCGAAACACTATGATCGCTTGCTAAAAATCCAACGCACCCTTGACCACCCGGCTACCGCGACGATCATGGTGGAACTGTAATCAAGGCTGGCGGCTCCCGGATTCAGCGATTTGACAAACCCTTGAAAAAGTGAAATAATTTCTTTTCAATAACTATTTCTTTCAGGAGGTATCCGGTTATGACATCCAGCCCGTCAGAGGGGCCTAAAAACAGTGACTTACAAAAACCAGCTGATCTAAAAACTTTTTTTACTCAATACCGTTTTATACTTATTGCCGCTTTCTTGTGTATTGTGGTGATACTGTTGCTGCCCGGAAGAATGAAACTCCATGCTTTTTCGGGATTGTTAAGCGGCACGTTGGTCGGTTTGGTCCCTTTTTTTGTCGCAAAATTCTACCAACAAGTCCGTACCGGGACGCTCGCACTGGTGGCATGTATGTTAGGCGGCTGTGTGTCCGGGCTTTTTTTGGTTTTGCCGCTGGCTTTAACTTTTTTGGTCATCATTTCCCTGCGAGCGAACCGGCAGGATCACACACCCAAAAATTCCGGAGAGTAACGCATGGAAAATTATTTCAAAATTCCCTGTCCCAAATGCAATGTTGTTTTAATTGTGGACCGCATTACCGGCGAGCTTATTGAATCCCGGGAACCGCTGATTGAAGAAAGTACGGGTGACCGTTTCCAGGATTCCTTAAAAAAAGTCAAAACAAGCCCCAAACTGGCCGAGGCGCTCTTCGAAAAATCCAAACAAGCTGAAAAAACCAAACACCAGGATCTGGATAATTTATTCAACAAGTCATTGGATCAGGCAAAAAAAGAAGGGCCGGTGAAAAAACAAATGCGGGACATTGATTTCGAATAATCACAGACACACCTACCAGCCGGATTGCATCCCGGCCTTTTGTGTCCCTGCTCTTTCAAAAAAATCAAACCGGCATTCCGACTACGGCAGTCCCCCCCACTGATCAGGAAAAAAAGATTTCCCTTTAAGCTCCCCGGCTTAATTTGTTATGATGCCGCTAATAGCAATGAAGTCCATTACCAAGATGAGGTTAATATGGAAAACAAAGACATCCGTTGGAAACAGCGTTATTCCAATTTTGAAAAAGCAACTGCCGGTCCCCTATTATGTTGATGTTGTGGATTATGGATCGCTGGAACAACCGGAATTGAAAAATCATATAACTCGTGTTGGTAAAACACTTTACAAACTCTGAGGCAAGCTTAACGATCATCACCGTATTATCGAACAACGTCCCGGATACATATTCAACTCATCATGAAAACGCGGGTGACAGTTCATGACACCTCCGGTGTTTTATCAGTAGCATGTTTTAGGAGAACCATGTATGGCCATTGACATCAAAGTACTCTATACCCGCTACGGACCCATGGTATTGCGACGGTGCCGGGGTCTGCTTAAAAACGAAGAAAGGGCTTTAGATGCCATGCAGGATGTTTTCGTCAAGCTGATTAAAAATCAAACCCGGCTCAAAGACACCTACCCCTCGAGTCTTTTATACACCATGGCCACCAATACTTGTCTCAATATTATACGCTCAACCAAACGGCACCCGGAAAACGAGAATGACCAAATTCTATTGACCATTGCATGCCATGACGATTCTCTTCAGCATCTGGTCAACCACGATCTGCTGAATCGTCTTTTCAAGCATGTACCTGTTTCAACCCGGGACATCATGGTCATGCTCTATGTTGATCATATGACTTTGGCGCAAACCTCCCGGATTGCCGGCCTTTCCGTCTCCGGCATCCGAAAACGGGTACGGGAATTTAAAGCCAGGGTCAAAGATGCAAAGGAGTTCCAAAATGGGATCTAACATTCCTCTTTTTATGCTTGAACAATATCTGCTTGAGGAACTGCCGGCTGACCGGATGAAAGCCATTGCCCGGCAGCTTAAAACGGATTCGGACCTGCAACAAGCCTTGGCATCGCTCAAGCAATCCAACCAAGCCATTGCACAAGCTTATCCGGCTTCCGGTATGGTTGCTGCCATCCGCTGTAAAACCATGCCGGCGTCCCAAACAGGCCGGCAGAAGTGGTTTCCCGGAAAATTTACATTTCCGGTTCTGTCCATGGCCGCTGTTGCCGTGGTCCTGTTTTTGGCCTGGCCGGCTTTGCAAATCAATGTTTTTCATTCCGGGGAAACCACTCGGATTAAAGGCAATGAGTCCCGTTTGTTTGTTTACCGAAAAAGCGAGCAATCGATTGATCTGCTGAAAAACAACCAAACGGTTGGCCGGGGGGATTTATTACAGATTGCTTATCACAGTGAAGCCCAATCCTTTGGTGTCATCCTCTCGATTGACGGCGCCCGGCAGGTCACCTTGCATTTCCCCCGCACACCGGATGATACCACCAAGCTGGCTGCCGCAAAAAAAACTTTGCTGCCGGCTGCCTATGAGTTGGATGATGCGCCTGATTTTGAGCGCTTCTTTTTCATCACATCAGCCGTTGAATTGGATGTCCAATCCACTCTCCAGGCAGCCCGGGCACTGGCCGAAAATACACAGCAGGCGATCCATGCCCCGTTGGCGCTGCCAAAGGATTGGCAACAGATTTCCGTTGTTCTGAAAAAGGGGGATCACTGATGAAGTATTCTTTTTGGATTGGACCCGTTTTATTCTGCCTCATGCTCATCACGACGCTGCCGCAAACTGTTAGGGCGGTTCCCCAGGACGGTATGCGACGTTTTGCGGTGGTGGTCGGGGCCAATGACGGCGGTGAATCCCGCGTTCGTCTGCGCTATGCTGTATCCGATGCCCGGACCGTGATGAAACTTTTTCAAAAAATCGGCGGCGTGTTTCCGCTTGATTGCCGGTTTTTGGTTGAACCCAACCGGGAGACCTTGCTCGCTTCCCTTCAATCACTTCAACGCAAGGTTCGCAAAATTCACGGCCGGACCGGAAAAACCGAGATGATTTTTTACTACTCCGGGCATTCGGATGAAGAGTCCGTACTGCTGGGCGGCGAGAAAGTCTATTATACTGAAATCAAACATGCCATCGAAGCGGTGAATGCTGATGTACGCATTGCCATTTTGGACTCCTGCTCTTCCGGGGCATTCACCCGGATCAAGGGCGGCAAGACCCGTCCGCCATTTTTGCTGGATGATGCCAACGACATGAAGGGTTCCGCATTTTTAACCTCGAGTTCCTCGGACGAGGTTTCCCAGGAATCGGACCGGCTGCGCAGCTCATTTTTTACTCATTATCTGGTTTCCGGCATGCGTGGTGCCGCGGATATGAGCCAGGATGGCAAGGTCACACTCAACGAAGCTTATCAGTATGCCTATCACGAAACCCTGATGAATACCGAAAAAACCATGAGCGGTCCGCAGCATCCCAATTATAACATTCAGATGACCGGCACGGGTGACGTCATCATGACGGATATCCGTCAGAGTTCGGCGATCATGGTGTTTGACAAAAGTATCCAGGGTCGTATCTTTATACGCGACCACGAAGACCGGTTGGTCCTGGAAATGCGCAAATCCGACGGCAAGTCCATGCAGATCGGTCTCGAAGAAGGCGATTACACAATCAGCTACGAAATAAACCGTGCCTTGTATGCGGCCTCGGTCCATTTGACCCTTGGTCAGGAATTACACGTCGCAAAGGCGCAGTTTGAAAAAGTGATGCGTGAATCAACCGTGGCACGGGGTAACCCGGCAAAAGCGAAAACCGCTTATAAAGACCCGGTGCTCTTTCATGCCGGGGATGCTCAAGTAGTCCCCTGGGATTTTATGTTGATGGCTGAACCGAAAGTCTATAAAAATATTTTGCATCACAATGCGATCGGACTTTTGGGTGTTTCGAGCGGCAAGGTTGACGGTATTTCCCTGGCTGTGGGGCCGAATATTATTCTTGAAAATAGCCGCGGCGCTCAAATCTCGGCAATCGGCAATGATACCGGTTGGGATATGCAGGGTGCCCAAATTGGCGGCATTTATAATTTTTTAGGTAAAAGATTGCATGGGGTCCAGGCAGCCGGGATTTTCAACCAACTGGGCGGTGATCTTCATGGCGTCCAGACAGCCGGTATCTTTAGTATTTGCCGGGGCAATGTCCGGGGTTTTCAAAGTAGCGGCGTTTATAATATGATTGAGGGCCGTGCCAATGCCGGGCAATTTGCCGGGATTTTCAACCTGACCCACGGCCCCTGCCGGGGAATTCAAGCGGCCGGGATGGTAAATATTGCAACTACTGAGATGGAAGGCGCTCAACTGTCCGGCGGGATCAATATTGTTCATGGAAAATCCCGGGGCGTTCAAATCGGCATTGTAAATATTGCAGATGAGCAAAACGGAGTCCCTATCGGTTTGGTCAATCTTGCAAAAAACGGCGGTGTGGGACTGACCACCTGGTGGGATAATCAGAGTGGTTTTAATCTCGGCGCTAAATTCAGAGCAGGACATTTCTATTCAATCATTGCCGGTAATAAAAAATCTGCGATGGATGATTCGGAAAATGCTTGGGGTGGCGGTTTTTATTATGGAGTTCAGATTCCTATCACACAAAAATATTATGTAGCAGCGGATACAGGCTTTGTTTTTATAAATCATCGCCCAACTGATACCTTCACTGATGATGACTTGCAGATGGCCCAACTCCGGGTAATGGCAGGTGCAACCTTTTACCGGCGCCTTTCAGTATTTGGCGGAGTGGGTAGTGCCTATATTTATCGCGCAGAAATTGGCTGGGAAAAAGAAGTATCGGAAAGCATTAAAAAAGATATGCGCCCCCTCTATCTGGCCGGTGCTACACTGCACTTTTAGGAAAGTTATATCAGTGACGATGTGTGATTGTCATAGCATGGCTATTTCTTAAATAACATTGTTATACTAAATGCAATATTGGGAGGTGTCTCTGTTTTGAATCCCAATGCCTGTGCCACCTGTATGGTTTTTTCAAAATCATGTGCGGAAACATGGATTTTGGGCTCTGTAATCAGCAGCCGTCCCCCTGGCTTCAAGTTGCCAAAAATTTGCTTAAGAAATTCCTGTATATCCGGCACTTCATGCGCCACCCAGAATACATTGGCAAAATCGACTGCTACAGTAATATCGAGACTGTCCTGTCGGCACTGATGCAATACAATCCGGTCCGCCACCCCAAATTTTTTCGCGCGCTTTTGGGTCATGGACAGCATGGCTGCCTGCATATCCACTGCATGCACATGTCCCCGGCCCTGTAGGAGCCTGGCCAGCCGCAGGGTGGTAAATCCACCCCCGCAGCCGATATCCAGGACTTCCATGCCCGGTTTGATATAAGGACTGTAAATTTTCTCTATATTGTGGATCAGATTGCGCACCGGATTGTCAAAAGTCCAGACAAACCACCAGGGACACACATGCGGCATAAGATTTTCCTTTCAAATCATTTTTCCGGCCGGGTGTCCAACACCATACCGAGCAACATGCATCGGCTTCCCAAAGCCGCGATATGTTGTTGCCTGCACCTCACGACTTTCTTTTACACGTCGACCCGCCGAACAACGTATACAAGGGACAAAACCCTATAAAACTTGTCATTACAAAGACAACCGCAAACACCATGAGCACAATTCCCAGTGTCCCCTTTAAAACACCGCCGATAAACAAGCCGGTAATGACCAAAGCAATCACAATACGCAAAATACGATCAAGACTTCCCATATTCAATTTCATACCACACCTCCCGGACTGCCTTAATGCTTGGGTAATTTTACAATGCTCTGCCAAGAGATTCCAGCAATAAATGCTTGTAACCCTTTATGACCGCTGTATCTGTATAATCCTTACATGTGCCCTGATTTTTTTTTCAAAATTTAATTCCCCCTCGGCTCACGTCCATTATGTTCGCACCGGCATAACAACTCGATTTATTGCGGATGATGTTTGATTTTTAATCTTGTCTCATCCGGGTAAAAAATGCGACAATAAAATATTCGATTTTATTGGAGTGTTTCCATGTTAAAACGTTTTTTTCTTATTTCATTGATAGCTTTATTTTTGCTGCCGGCGCTTGTCCAGGCCAAAAACCTGGTCCGGATTGGTGAAAACGCGATTGTTACAGTCGAACTGGAGTTACAAGATGTGGTTGTCATCAATGGCGATGCCGAAATTTCCGGCCGCGTACTGGGCAACGTGATTGTCATTGGCGGCGACATTGTGCTCAATCCCTCAGCGTATGTCAGCGGCGATGTGGTCTGTCTGGGCGGCATCCTCAAGAGCAGCACCGCAGCGATCATCAAAGGCTCCAAAGTGGAAATCGGCGGGAAAATCAGCTGGAAATCACTCCCTTATTTTTCTATCGCAAAGCTTATGTTCCTTAGCTTCTTATATAAAATCTCTACCGCCGTTATCCTGGTACTGCTGTGTGTATTTTTTGTACTGATGTGGCCCAATCAAATCCGCTATGCCGCGCAAGAGGCTTCCCACGATCTGGTCAAATCCATTCTGGTGGGGATTTTTGCAGTCGCGTTGCTGGTTCCCCTGGGGATCGGATTTGCCATTACCTTATTCGGACTCCCCATCGCCTTTGCCATTTTGGTTTTTCTCCTGATTGCCAGCTGGTTTGGCATTGCCAGTATGGCCTATCTGGTCGGCACAAAAATCTCCAACCGTTTCTCGCCTTTGGTCGCGGTTATTTTTGGCCTGCTCATTCTTAAATTTGTTCATTTCGTCCCCTTCATCGGCTTCATCCTTTACTTCATTGCCATTTTGCCCGGTCTGGGCGCGATTCTCCTGACGCGGTTCGGCACCAACCGGCCCTGGATGGGATCCAAAAACGAAAAATCCTCTAAAAAAAAATAGGTCCATCACGGCTGTCATTTGCATATCAAAATCCCGGCATGGTTCCTAGACTGTCCCTTGCACAAATTTATTTTAATAACCGGCATTTCAAGTAACAAATTCTCCACCTCCCGGTGTTTCACCAATAGAAGCAACAATCACCATTTTAAATATAGGAGGCACTATCATGAGAAAAAAACTATCTATTCTGGCATGGGTCATTCCCCTATTCCTGGCTATGCAGATTCAGGCTGAGACCATGCCAACCGCAGTGGGCACACCAAGTCCTGCAGCAGAACAATCCGTCATTCCTGAAACAACACCCACACCTGAGCCCCAACCGGTTGTTTCCAAGCCGGCAATGCTGACTGAGAAAGAAACCGCCATGATTGAAAATCCAGAATCATCCTACAAAATCAACAGCCTGTTTGAAGGCCGCATCACCTCAAACGGCGGATACGGTACTGCGGGTTATAAACCCACCCGTATCGACGGAGAGACCGGACACATGATCGGCGGCCGGGGTGGCTGGATCATTAACCATTCACTCATGATCGGCGGTGCGGGCTATAACCTGGCCGATTCCCAGATCCAGCGTGAGTTTGACGGTGAGATGAAGAAGCTCCATTTTGGTTACGGCGGTATTGAGTTGGGGTACACTTTTTTCTCGGATCAGTTGATCCATCTTGTGGTGCACACTTTGTTTGCCGGTGGCGGTATCGGCACCCTGGACAAAGTTTATGCTGATGAAGACGAAGACGGTAATAAAAAACATACTTGGGAAGGTCCGGTAGATACGGTCTTTGTGGTCGAACCCATGATCTATGCCGAGCTAAATGTAACCGAATGGTTCCGGGTCTGCCTGGGCGGCGGTTACCGGCATGTAGAAGGCTGTGAGCTCAAGGGCGTGAGCAATCAAGACCTGAGCGGTGCTTCCGCCGAACTACTCTTCAAATTCGGATATTTTTAATCGTAAAAATCCACAGGCTTACCCGGCATTCGCCGGGCAAGCTGCCCATTGTATTCGCGCCGGCACGATAAAAAAACAACAACAAGGCCAGGCAGGACATATCCCCGGCTTGGCCTTGTTATATTTCCAGTAAATAGGCCACCCGCAAGCCGGCACGATAAACATCCGCCCAATGGGATTGCTGTTTGGCTTCAGGTTAATGAAAATCCTGCCAACGGATATTCCGGTGTTTCACATAATCATCCCAGACGATCCGCTTGTGCTGAAGTCCGGCTGCCTGAAAAAACATTTCCAATGCAGGTATGGTGAGCAGCGTAAGCATACTTAAGGATTTCCCTTTGGAATCTTTCGCGCTTTCCTGCAGACAATAATCCCGTTTCTGCGTTTGGGAGCATTATAGCACCAACCCAAACTTTTCTCTGCGTCTGTAAAATGATTTTTTCATCAGTCTTTCGCCGGCATTCTTTTTTCCGTCCCCGCGTTACCTGTATTCGGCATTTCTATAAAAATGCATTAATGGGTTGATTTTTCTTTGAAATATGGTAAAACGTCTATTCTCACGATCTTATTTATCCAAGACACATTCTCAATAGCTGGAGGGCACAAACATGACAGAACCAACTGTAGAAAAACTTGAATTCAAAACTGAGGTCAGCCAACTGCTTGATCTTGTGGTCCATTCCCTTTACTCGCACAAGGATATTTTTCTGCGCGAGCTCATTTCCAATGCCTCGGATGCGATTGACAAACTCCGTTATCAGGCTGTAACCCAGAGTGATCTTACGGGTGATGATGCTGACTGGAAAATAAAAATCAGCCTGGACAAAGAAAACAACACACTCACCCTTTCCGACAACGGCATCGGCATGAATCATGATGATCTGGTCAATAATCTCGGTACCATTGCCAAATCCGGCACCAAAGAGTTTTTGGCCACCTTACAGCAAAGCAAGGATAATGTTAATCTCATCGGTCAATTCGGCGTAGGCTTTTATGCCTCCTTCATGGTCGCTGACAAGGTCGAGGTGGTTTCCAAGCCACCCCAGGACCCGGCGCACCGCTGGGTCTCGGACGGCAAACAGGGCTTTGAGATCACGCCGGATGACAAATCCAAGCGCGGCACGGATATTATCCTTCATCTCAATGAAGAAAACCGGACCTATCTGGAAGAATATGAAATCCGCTCTCTGGTTAAAAAATACTCTGATTTTGTCGAGTTCCCGATTTTAATGGATGTGGAACGTGAGGAAACCCCGCAAGATGCCGAGGGCAAACCGATCGAGAATGCCAAACCAGAGAAAAAAATCATCACCGAGACGCTCAACTCTATGAAAGCAATCTGGGCCAAACAAAAAAAAGATGTCACCCCGGAAGAATATCATGAATTTTACCGGCATGTTTCCCATGATTTCACCGATCCTCTAGAAACCATTCATTATCACGCTGAGGGAACCATTGAATTCAAAGCCCTCATTTATATTCCCAGTCAGGCACCTTTTGATCTTTTTATGCGCGATTCCCAAAAGGGCATCCAATTATATATCAACCGGATTTTTATCATGAGTGATGCCAAAAAACTTATTCCAGCATACCTGCGCTTTCTCAGAGGGGTTGTGGATACCAGTGATCTGCCGCTGAATGTCTCGCGCGAAATGATTCAGCAGGATGCCCAGTTGGAAAAAATCAGTAAAAATATTGTCAAGAAAACCCTGGCTACACTCAAAACCATGAAGGATAAGGATTTTGATAAATATCTGAAATTTTACAAAACCTTCGGCACGGCATTAAAAGAAGGCTTGCACTATGATCATGATAACCGGGAAGCCATTGCCGAACTGCTGCTTTTTGAGAGCACCAAAACCGAGCCGGGTCAGCTGCGTTCCCTTGATCAGTATTGTTCGGATATGCCGTCTGAACAAACCGCCATCTATTATCATACTGCCGAGGACCGGGCATTGGCACTCGCTTCGCCCTATCTGGAAACTTTCCAATCCAAAAATTGGGAAGTCCTGCTCATGTTGGAAGCCATTGATGAAATTGTTCTGCCTGATCTTTTTGAATACAAGAAAAAACCGGTCAAACCGATCAATCGCGGGGATGTTGATTTAAGCAGCGAAGAAAAAGAAAAAGCCGAGGCAGCTCAAAAAAAAGCCAATGAAACCTATAAAGATCTACTCGCTTATATACAGAAAAAACTTGAAAATAATATCAAAGAAGTCCGTTTTTCAAAATTACTCAAAGACAGCCCGGCCTGCCTGGCATTGGATGATGCCGGCATGACCCGCCAAATGCAGGAACTCTTTAAAGCCATGGGCAAAGAGTCGCCTGAACAAAAAAACATTCTGGAACTCAATCCCAATCATAAGGTTGTAGAAACCATGAACACGCTTTTCCAGGAAAACCAAGCCTCAGAAAAATTATCCGACTATGTCTCTTTGATCTACGATCAGTCGCTGCTTACCGCCGGGTTCAAGGTCAAAGATCCCCTGGCATTTTCAAAAAGGCTGACACAATTGATGGTGGGACCAACCGCTTCCTAAAAAATCGCTTGGGCGGGATTTCCCCGCCCAAGCGATCACCTTGCCAAAACATCCTGTTCAACATGTAAAGAAATCCCCGCACTCTTGCCCGGCGGACTTGCCCAGCTTGCCCTGCGTATGCGGGGGCGAATGCCGGGTGCCGGGTCAAAACAAATGACCCTACTAAAATTTCTGTTCCTCAGCCCCGTACCAGGTTTTGCCGGTCTCGCCAAACGGTTTAGCCAGTAATTCCAGAATCCGAACAGCGCCGTCAACCGGCTCGCCGGGCGCATTGGAACCACCCATATCAGTTTTAAGCCATCCCGGGTCCAGACTGTTGACCGCCACTTTACCCTGGAGTGCAGTGGCCCACATCATGGTCAATCCGTTCAAAGCGTATTTACTCAAACGATAGCTAATCATATCTTTTTCCGTCTGCACCGCTTTTTTGGTTCCGGCACCGGACGAAACATTAATAATCCGGGGTTCCTGACCTTTTTCCAGCCAAGGCAGCAATGTCCTTATCATCTGCTGAGGACTGTACAAGTTGGTCCACATGGTTTTCTCCATGATTTCCAGGGTATCTTCCTTCGGATGAAGCGTATAGGTCATCACACCGGCATTATTAATCAGCACATCCAGGCTTCCCCAGTTTTCTTCGACCCAGCTTGCCGCTGCCTGGGCAGCATCAGGATTGCACACGTCGAGGACCAATCCCTGAAAATCCCCTTTCTCTTCGAGCAAAGCAGCGGTGACTGCCATGCGCTCCTTATCGCGCGAGATCCCCAAAAGGCGGACACCCTTTTCCAATAATAACTTCGCCGTCTCCCGCCCGATACCACGCGAAACACCGGTTAAAATAATTTTTTTATTTTTGAGCATAATACCGCCTCACAAAAAAAACATATACTATTTTAATGATTATTCAACTCCAAACGATGTTCCATCTCCATTCCTGAGGATTGCCCTCATCAAGACTAACCCGAATATTTTTCAGCCCTAAAATATCTCCCATGCCAAAAAGATAACCAGTCATATACACGCGCATGTTGGCGTCATAGCCCGGAAAATCACGCAGAACAAAGACCGCCGTGTTTTTTCCCTCACTCTCGATTGAAGCCTCACCTTCCCGATAAAAACTATGCCATAATTGCGCCACCCGCTTGAAAATAAATTGCGGCGTAGGAATCCGAATAAAAATTTGATAAAACCGGGGCAACCCTTCCTTGGCCATTATTTTTCCTGTCTCCCAGAGTGCTTTTTGCAGGTTCCCGGGAAAAAGGACTTTACAGCCTTCATATAAAAATGTTCCCTCATATGCCAGTTCCGTCTCAATCCAGGAAATCGCCAGTGTCGTGGATTCCCATATTTTCAATGCTTCCGGCGAAAGATTTTTTTCGAGCTGTTTTATTGCCTCCGGCCCTTTGTCTTCAATCAATTTTTTAAGTATAATTAATCCGGTTCCTTTAATTTTTGTCATCGTCATCTCCTGAGTGTGGGGGCCTGCCGCTTCATTTCAACCGGTACTGAAGCAGACATTAGAACTATTCCCTGATAAATTCTGTATAATTTAAGTTTATGAGGGATAAAAGTGCTTTGTCAAGCGCCATATCCCCTCCCCGGCTTCAGACCTTTTGAGTCCGGTTATTTCTCATGATACCGGCGATGGAAAAAATGACTAAAACAATTGCAAGTACTGTCCCCGGGGTGATCACCTCCCCCAGAATAATCCATCCTAAAAAAACTGCGATGACTGGATTAACATAGGTATTGGTGGTAACCAGCTTGTATTTAAAAATGCCCGACCAATATCTTGATACCAATACCTGCAAGAATCAACCCTCCCAATATTTCCATGCGTTTCCCCAAAGCCAAACCAAACCGGCAACCAATTTCCAATCCCACCACAGTCATCCCTGCCGCAACCAAACCAATCAATCCGGCCGGCCAAAAAATGGGTGTCTCAAGTACTGAAAACCCAATTCCAACAACCAAAGCATCAATGCTGGTTGCAATAGCCAAAGTTAATAAAATCCAACCCTTGGTTGGATCGCCAGATTTCCGCTTTCTATCCGCACCTTGCATACTATCCCAAATCATATGCAACCCCACCAGCAACAGCAATATACAAGCAATCCAATGAGATATATCCCTGAAATATCCTACAAATACAGACGCAGCCTTCCAACCGATCACCGACATAGTAAACTGAAAAAATCCGAACGCCCCTGCCATTCTCATGGTTTGTGTTAAGTTCGGCCGGCATAATTTCACACCCGTGGCGATAGCTACTGCAAAGGCATCCATGCCTAAACCCACAGCTACACCTAAAAGCATCCAAAATGACATATGATATCCCTCTTTGATGAAAATCCGTGTAACATTTCAAAAAAAAACGGCCCCCTTTAAGGGGGCCGTTTCAATCATTGGCAAAATTGAATATACTTGTTAAAGTTAGCCGATTTTGCGAACGTTGGCTGCCTGGGCGCCTTTCGGTCCCTGGACAATGTCGAATTCAACTTCGTCGCCTTCGTTCAGGTTACGGAAGCCGTCACCCTGGATGGCTGAAAAATGTACAAATACATCTTCACCGCCATCGTTCTGTTCCAAAAAACCATAACCTTTTGTTCCATTAAACCATTTTGTCTTACCTTGAACTGACATGAATCTTGTTCCTCCAAAATTTTCAATACCCATTTTTTGCCTTAGCAAAGAAGGGGGTTCACCTTACCATTGCGTGGTAAACCTGTCAAATAAATTATCGGTTATTATAAATAAATAATAAAGCGCTTTTTTATTCCCACTGACGCCCTGGTCAAATTTACAATCCATTCCTATTTAATGCTACTGATTTTAATCGTCCCCTTCACGTTCCCTTGCACAATAACACGCGCCATATAGACACCGGGCACAACATCTTGGCAGTCCCAGACCAGACTTTGACCCGGACCCTCCGGCAACTCTTCCTGCAGTATTGCCACACGCTAACAGAAATTTATCCGCTTATCTTGATTTGCCCTCTCAGCTCTTTGGCTGCTGCAACCATGTTGTGCAAGGCATCGTTGACTTCAGGCCAATTTCTGGTCTTCACTCCGCAATCAGGATTAATCCACAATTGTTCAACCGCCATAACTGCCATTGCTTTTTTCATCCTATTGATAATTGCTTCCTTTTCCGGAACAAGCGGTGAATGGATATCATAAACTCCCGGACCGATATCATTGGGATACTTAAATTCACCAAAGGCCGTCAAAAGCACCATATCCGACCGCGAGGCCTCAATCGATATAACATCTGCGTCCATTGCGGCAATGGCATCCAAAATATCCTCAAAGTCCCCATAACACATGTGCGTATGAATCTGCGTTTCATTCTTAACCCCCGCTGATGCCAATCGAAAACAATCCACTCCCCATTTCAGATATGCGGGCCATTCGGTTTTTTTCAGCGGCAACCCTTCCCGCAAAGCCGGTTCATCAATCTGTATCACATGAATACCCGCTCGTTCCAAATCAGCTACCTCATCCCGAATCGCCAAGGCGATTTGTTGACAGGTATCCTTCCTCGGCTGATCATCACGTACAAAAGACCATTGCAAAATAGTAACCGGTCCGGTAAGCATGCCTTTCATTGGTTTTTTCGTTAAAGATTGTGCAAAAGAACTCCACGCTACGGTCATCGGTTCTTTTCTTTCCACATCTCCATAAATAATCGGCGGTTTGACACAGCGAGACCCATAGCTCTGTACCCATCCGTTTTTAGTAAAGACAAAACCATCCAGATGTTCACCAAAATATTCAACCATATCCGTACGTTCAAATTCTCCATGCACCAATACATCCAGGCCTATCTCTTCCTGAAATGCGATACACTTTCTTGTTTCTTCCTTTAAAAACTGTTGGTACGCTTCCTGATTCAATTTCCCTGATTTTAAATCCCGTCTTTTCAAACGAACCGATTGCGTCTGCGGAAAAGATCCGATCGTTGTTGTCGGCAACAAAGGCAGCCGGAATTTTTCCTGCTGCATCTTTTTCCGTTCATTAAACGGAGCATTTCTGGCCAGCATCCGGGCAGTAACTTTGCGACCCCGTTCTTTAATCCGTAATTGATTGACTTTTTCCGATTTTCGTCTGAATTGAACAGCTGCCTGTCTTTTGGTTAATTCATCAGCTATTACACTCTTTCCTTGAGTGCCCACTTTTCCTAAAAGGACTATTTCATCCATTTTTTCTTTTGCAAAACACAGCCAGGATTTAATCTCCTCATCAAGCTCGGTTTCTTCTTCCAGGCCAAACGGAACATGCAATAACGAACATGAAGAACTAATGATTACATTATTTTCACCCAGCTTGGTTATCGCTTTTTCAATCATTGGAATAAAAATCCCCAGATCGCTGCGCCAGATATTCCTCCCATTAATCACACCCAGAGACAATTGTTGATCCGGTCTGATGATTTCCAAAACCTGATCAAGTTGTTCCGGCGCTCTAACAAGATCAACATGTAAACCATCGATTGGACAATTGACAATGTCATTTAAATAATTTGTGATACCGCCAAAGTATGTGGTTAATTGTATTTTCCATCTTGAATCTACTGATGATAATTGTTTATAGGTTTTATGAACAGCTGCAGCAACGTCTTCTGCCCGGTCCAAAACCAAACAGGGTTCATCCATCTGAATCCAATCCGCCCCGGCTTCCGCCAATTTATCCAATATAGCTTCATAAACCGGCAAAAGTAATGGCAATAATGTTAATACTGATGCCGCGCCATCAACCATTCTTCCCGACAAAAGATAAGAAACCGGCCCAAGCAAAACAGGCCGGGTATGAATCCCCATTGCCTTGGCCTCTTCAAATTCCCGAACCGCTTTCAATGCATAAAGTTTAAATTCCTGGTTTTCTTTAAATTCAGGAACAAGATAGTGATAGTTGG
The DNA here is from genome assembly GCA_021108215.1 of bacterium. NCBI lineage: Bacteria > bacterium. The sequence continues at coordinate 35,567 of JAIORK010000036.1, forward strand.
TATCAAACCATTTGGTCATTTCCATGGCGGGAATATTCTGATTGTCGTTTTTTTTACCGCGTGCCATTGCAAAATATAAATCAAGATCAATATCACCGTCATTCCAATTGTAGCGTTCGGGCACGGCACCTACCATACAAGTCGTATCAAGAACCTGATCATAAAACGAAAAATCATTGGAAGGAATAATTCCCAATTGATGTTCCTGCATTAGCCGCCAGTGAGCGACTCTTAATGCTGAAGCAACCTCAAGTAATTCTTCCTTATTTATTTCCCCCCTCCAATATTTTTCCAGAGCTTTTTTAAGCTCGCGTTTTTTTCCCATTCTGGGAAATCCTAAAACTGCAGTTTTGGCCATCCTCGGGCCCCCTTTCAAAATAAAAAACCCTGACCTGTCATGCACGGGGCATAAAACAGACCAGGGGATCATTGAAAGTCCTGCCTTCCGATGATGCTTTCCCGGCTGCTTCACCCCAATCCACGAGGGTCAAACAAGTTTTTTGTCTTAAGCAGGTCTTCTGGCTTCCGGATCGTTCTACTAACCCAACCTTCCCATCCGTATTGAATAGTGGTCATTTGGGTGTTCGTCACCGGTTACAGCGGCGGGACCGCGACGGACTTGCACCGTCTTCCCTTTTCATCCTCTCGCGAGGAACATAAGACTTTTTTTATTAGATAGATTTTATCGTTATAAAATTGAAAGTCAATCCTTAACTTACCGTTCCACATTTTTTTCGCGTTTTTTAGTGTGTCATGGAGCTGGTCAATCTTTGAGCGCTTTCAGAATATTTCTAAATCTCGTTGCGCTGATGGGATGGTATGCCAGAATATCACCTTGATACAGTATCCCAAACGTCCCAAACGGCACCGGACTTTGCTGTGCTGCTCTGCTGTCATTTAAATCCACAATCTTGAGTGTCAGCTTAAATTCATTTTTCGCAACCTCCGCCATTTCCTGCACATTGGTCACCGTATAAGGACATTGATCAGCTCTGAAAAGAATGAGTCCCTTTTTCCATTTTTCCGGGATGGTTTTTAATTGCACTGCAAAGCAAGGTGGCGGTGTCCGTGTCTGTGTGGAAAATGTCTTTGCCATCAATAAAAAATCGGGCTCTGACCGGTCCACAACCGCATACTTTCTTTTTAGAAATATCCGTTCATCCGCCATAAAAGAACCCTTACGCACCACCACGGCAACACCCGCCAATTTTTGTTTCTTTGCATCCGCTTCACACTGTTCAATCAGCTTGGAGGCATATCCGTGCCCTTTAAATTCTTTTTTAAATCCCACAAACAAACAGTGAATCACCATATACTTATCCGCCCGGATGGACCGCCAGCAAGTTTTACCCGGCATATATTCAATCATTCCCTGTGTTCCGGTTTTTTCAGAATGAAGCATAAATACTCTCAAACCGTGTTTCAACTGTTCTAAAACCCACCCGGTTTTTTCCTGATACCCGGGCCGTTTTGGATTTTTATACCCACAAAAGGCAAACGTCTGATAATTTTCCGGTGTCACTTGTATCATTTTCAACGCATCCATGACAGCCTCCCTTGGCAGTATTAATGTTGCGCACATCATAACACAATCACGTGACAACCCTGTGTCAGGTTTGGGATATACGCCGACTGTTTTTATGCAATTTATTTAACAATGCTAACTTTGATAGTCCCCTTCACGCTCCCTTGCACAATAACACGCGCCATATAGACACCGGGCGCAACATCTTTGCAGTCCCAGTCCAGGCTTTGGCCCGGACCCTCCGGTAAATTTTCCTGCAGTACCGCCACGCGCTCACCGATCAAATTATAGAGCATAATCTCAACCTGGGCAGCTTGCTCCAAATGGAGCACAAAGCGCATCTCTGATTTGGCTGGATTGGGAAATGCCAACGCCGGCCGGCCGCCCAGGTCGACATTGAGCAAAGGATTGTCCGGTGTCACGGTTGCGGTTGGCGTTACGGTCAAAGTGGGTGAGACGGTTTGGGTCAATGTAATAGTTCCGGTCAGGGTAATGGTGGGTGTCACGGTTGCGGTAAAAGTGATGGTCCGGGTAGGTGTCGCGGTTGCGGTCGGCGGTCCAATCACAACCACATCCGTTGCAAACGAGGATGTATTGTTACTGCTGTCCGTGGCCAAAGCGGAAACCGTCTCTCCGCCAACCAGACCGGACGGCGTGAGGCTCCAGTTGCCCGAGCCATCGGCCGTGGTCCTGCCGACCAGGGAAATGCTCCCTCCCGGATTTCCGCCCGCTTCAGCCAGGAAAACCTCGATGTAATCATTATTCCCCGCGGTTCCGGAAATCAGGGTGCTGGAGGCAGCCGTAATCACAGGCGGTATTTTATCCGTATTGCCGCCCGCGGACAACAGAATCGCATCATGGCCTATCGCTGTGATGGTATTGGCAAACAAACCGTTTTGAATTGCATTGGAATTTAAAATACTAATTCCATAATTCATGCCGGTAAAAATATTTCCCGAACCGGTATGCTGAATACCAAAAAAATTGCCCTGCCCGTTCGAAATACGGACACCGGTACCCATGGTCAATCCAGTGGCCGTGCCGTCTGGCATGCAATTAAGCCAGTTCTGGCATATGGTATTGTTGTCCGCTCCGTCATACAGTTCAAATCCGTAGTTTAAACAGTAAATATAGTTGCGGTCTTCAGGCAGCAGTCCGCCAATCACGTTATCGATCGCGACGCGAAGCTGGAAACCGTTAAAATTCTCGATTACGCTGCTACGGTCAAGACTCAACCCGATATCATTTCCCAGTATATAATTGCCAACCGCAAGTTCCAGAAAAACCGCATTCAAACTATTGCCGGAAATGATATTGCGGTAGATGGGATCCGGACCGCCGATATAATTGTTGGTGGCATTCGCGTAATATAAGCGGAGGCCGTGATAATTGGGAATCGCGGCATTTCCGGCCAGATTAAGGCCGATAATGTTTCCGATCACAGTATTTCCCTGGCAGTCGTAAATGAGCACACCCGCGTTTCCCGTACCACTGCTGCCTGAAATCAAATTGCCCCGCATCTGGCCGGCTGACAAATTGGGTCCGCCGACCAGATTATTATCACCGGTTATCCATACCCCGCACTGGTCGCTGATGGCTGCCGCGTCACCGGCCCAGTTGGTGCCGATCAAATTGCCGCTTACCGTATTGCCCGATCCTTGCAGCCGGATATTGTATTGGCTGCCGGATATCAGATTGCGTTCCTTATATGCTGCATTCAAATGACCGCCGATCGCGAAAGAAAACCCATACAGATCAAGACCGTAACTGGAATTATTGGTAATCTGGTTGTTCTGGATAATATAATGATGCGAGGTTGTGGCAGTGTTATAAATGCCGCGGTCATTGGCCGCAATGGTATTGCCATAACCGTCTACAGGCAAACCGATCCAGTTGTTATTGGAATAATTGCCGATACCAATCCCGGCAAAGGAGTGGCCCAAAGGTGTGGCCATATCACTGCCCAGACCGATCACATTGCCGCAGACACTGTTGCCCGAGGTTGCCGCATAGGTGAAACGCAGACCCGAGTTGCTGTTGCCGGATATCAGGTTGCCCTCATTGGCATACCAGCTCCCACCGATCATATTATTTTCACATTGATCACCAAACTCCACGCCAACTAAATTAGGCCGGGCCAAAAGCCCGGAGCTGTCGGTCCCAATATAATTATTCTGGATTTTCATACTGCTGCAGTGACCAACATATATGCCATAATGGGTATTACTGGATATAATGTTGCGGTCACTGATATTGGGTGTGCCGATCACTGCATTCGTACTGCCCAAAATGTAAAGACCGTCGCGATTTGGCCGGCTTACATCTGTCCAGTCAAGACCGATCCTGCATCCGGTAATTGAAATATTGTCGGCATTAACGGAGCGGATTGCCTGATACGCATCCACCAACGCTACATTTCTGAATTGCGTATTATCACTGGTTATGGCAATCAAAAACATATACGTATTACTCTCCTGCGCCGGATAGTACCCGATCACCACGTCATTACTCTCCCCATCAATAATTAATTCATTATTAATCCATATTGCGCTGAAAACCGTGATGGAATTGGAATTGCCGCTGGCGCCCGGCCCAAAGGTAATGGTATCACCTGCCGTGGCATCCAGAACCGCCTGGCGCAACGTCCCCGCACCGCTGTCCTCGCGGCTGGTGACTTGAATGGTAGCAGCTTGCGCAAGTGTCGCCATACCGCATAAAATAATAACTGCAATATACCTGACCCCTAAATATCTTTTCACCATGTCAAACCCCCATCTTCGTGATATTGCCTTCCCAATAAAGTAATAACACAGGTTTTTAAAACAAACTATAAAAACAAGGAAAAAGTCACAAAATCAAATCAGGTGACGGACCATTACGGTTCCAGCGCTTGTGCAGCCAGGCGTTTCATCTGCTTGACAATTGCGGCCAGACCATTGGCCCGGGAGAGAGAGGTTGGTGCTTAATCCAATTTGTCTATAAAGATGAAAAAAAGGCAAAATGCCATTTGACATATCTCCAAATAAAGCTTATGTTTCTTATAGATTTCAGCCGGATAGGGTTGGGATCAGTTAGGTTCATTTTATAGGAGGAACGTATTTCATGGTACAAGGTAAAGTAAAGTGGTTTAATGATGCAAAAGGATTCGGTTTCTTGGAGCGCGAAGGCGGCAGTGATGTATTTGTTCATTTCTCAGCTCTCAAAGGCGACGGATTCAAAAGTTTGGCTGAAGGTGAAGCAGTAGAATTTGATGTCGTTGACGGTCCCAAAGGCCCTCAGGCATCCAATGTTTCCAAACTTGGCTAAGCAACCCATCCGACAACTCGTTGTATAGGTTTTAATTAAAAACCCCCGTACCTTTTGGTGCGGGGGTTTTTAATTTGGGGTAGCGCTACCCTACTGCTCCCCATTAACAAAAGAAGAGTAGTATAAAAGCTCTTTATTTTCCTACTACTAATAGCACTCATAGTACGGTGGCTTTTTGGGTGTTGGATATATTTTAGCCGAATAGTGTATGTTTTTTATCTTGTCACGAAATTTGTTTTGCAAAATAATATTATTTCTAATTGCTGAAATATACTTATCCAGCGCTATTACTAAATCAACCTTTAAGGCATTAATTGATATCGGCAACCAATATCCAGCATAGTTATTCAAATGCGTTATTTCTCCGGCAGAATGAACTTGCACTATTTGGAAGTGTTTAACATCAAGCCTTTTTTCAAATATTATTTTGCCATCATTATCTGCTATTTGGAAATTGTGGCTGTAACTATTTCGTTCACCGTCTTCATCAGAAAATACCAACCACTTTAATATCGCTTTTTTACTTTCGAGATCTATTAATAGATTTTGTGGATGAAATCTATGACACAATCCATGTCGATACATGTAATAAAACCATTTAACTTCCTGGTCTTTGTAAATACTTGTGTCAAAATAATTACGAATAAATCCTAACTCAACATCCTCACCATCTTTCCCGAAGGGTCTTTGACCATGAAGATATTCACTCAATTCCAGCACATAACTAAAAAACATCAATGGAATAGTAAACTCTCCTATCCCTGCTTTTAGAAGAGCACCCATTTCTAAGAGGATCGAGTTTTTATAATCTTTATCCAAATATTCGATTATCTGGTCACTGCTAACATTTTTAAATAATTTCCAAGACATACCTCATCTCCATTTTAGACCACTTATTGATTTTATTTAATCGGATGTTTAGAAAGAATTTGTCGTGCTAATTCTTCTCCGTCATTTGGGCCTGGAAATCCACCTCTTTCCCGTAATCGTTCTTCAAGTTGTTTTTGTCTAAGTAAAATATGTTTTTGTACATTTTTCCATTGTTCTTCTGTGAAAACCTTCGGTTTTGTTTTAATTTCTTCGTCAACCTTGTTTGCCATATGTGTATTGTTTTTTGCACGCATTACTAATTGAATAGCATAAAAATGTGCATATATATCACCAATTGCGTAATCATCAGGATTTTTAGAAATTTCGCAATATGATTCCAGGATTGAGCGTATATTTGAAATACATAAGAGTAATACATCTTGCCACCACTCTCGGGTATAAAATAAAAGGCCTATGTACACCATAGAATCACATGCAATATCAGTCCATTCTTTAAATATGCTCTTCTTTCTATCAAAAGCAACCCAGTAAAATGACAAAATCCACGTGAATTTATCAACTAATTCTTTCACATCATTTTGGTTAGATCGTAGTGGATTATCTAATATCTGACACACAACTTTAGCAATATGCTTAATTAGCTCATTAATCTCCCAAATAAGAAAACTATCTCCAAACTCATTTTTTTCTGCAACATTGCGCAAGTGCCGTGCAATGATGTCTGTCATGTCTATTAATTCGTAATATGGATTTGTCGCATCTCGTTCAGGATCTACTTTCGGAAATATAGTTGCAGCCATAGCGAATAAATTCCCGAGTGAAGTTTGTTCGACAAGACTATATGCCTTTGTAAACGGATGATTCATTGATAGTCTTCCTTGAAGAGTTTCACTAATTATTGCAAAGGGCGCTAAATTTCCAAGTTTTTGAAAAACTTGGCCAAGTACTTCTTTGAAGTAATAATCTTTATTCCGAAGCATATGGTCAAGGATGATAAAATACTGTTTAATAACTTCTTCTGCTAATACAGGATTGCGGTTAATATAGAAGTACTGAGCAATTTCTGATATTCCATTTATAACTGGCAAGTGAATGTCTGAGTCATCAACATCCTTCGGAGTACATTTAATAATTCCAGAAAGCATGCCGCTCGTCTGAAACGGCACCTCATCAAGCCCTTTTGTTTGGGCAATCCTCACGCATGACAACATGTAGTTAATTGGTTTCATAGACAATGGTGCAGTGTTCGGCCGGTATTTTCTTGCTCCTAAATTTGCTGTGTGGATAGTAATTTTCTTGTATGCTTCAGAAACACTTAAAGCTGCGGATTCATCATTTTGTGATATAGCAATACGGCTAATTTCATTTAACATTTCATAGGAACAGCCTGTAACTGCTTCTACATCAGATTGGGAAGTTAACAGCAATGTATCTGGGCAGGGCAAAATTAGTAAATTTAGCTTTCTTGCAGATAAATAATACATAGTCAAATGAGCAATCGCATACACAGCCGATTTCGTTAATAGTTTCTCATTTCGAGAAATAGCTTTTACTGCGATCTCAGATAAATCATTAATCCAACTATTGATAGTTTGGGGATAGCCGAACACTTGAGGATAATAAATCGTTTCTATATCCTCAATTACCACTCCCTGCTTTTTTTCTTCCGGGAGTAATTTATAATGAAGTCTTGCTGATCGATTAACTGTCTTTTTTATACGATCAATTGTTCTCATTGCTTGCTTGAGAGCAAGATTTGTTGAATAAGTTGGATCTAACAGCTTGCATATATGACGATGATACAAGCGTAGCAGATCAAGACTAAATCCCAGAGTTAATATAGCAACAGCTAATTTCAAGTTTTCTGAAACTCCAGCGAATCCACCCGCAGAAAAAGCAAAGCACGCTATACACAATATCGCAAGAGCTACAAACGATGCATTTGTAATTAAGTCTCTCCGATAAAGACGGACAATTGAAGATGACCAAGCTTCTGCTGCACGTTGTATTGGTATAATTGATAGGGTTAATACAAGTGCCAGAATTGTTCCGTACGTGGCACCAAGTTGAATGAGCATTTTATCTATTGATTGCGTTGTGTTTAATGCTGTTCGCAAAGGCGGATAACCCAGAATAAATGATGCTATTATAAGGCCAATAATACCTATCATAATCTTGCTTGTTTTCAAAAGCAACCCACGACTAAACGAAGTAATATAAAACCATAAACGAACAACTTTTATTGTCAAATACGTTTTTATTCGCGTTATTATAGTTTTCAATCCATCACGTAGCGACATAATCATTCGTTTGAAATATTTCACTAGTTTTGGCCACCATAGTATTACGTTTGTTGACCATAAATTGCGAATTTTAAAGTATGATTTGTTTTTATTTTGGTTCATATAATCCTCTGAATCTATTTTCCTGTCAGCGAAATATAGGGCATTATCGTCAACTTTTAGCGGAATAGCAATTCAAAATATATTACACCGTAAATAGCACCGTTATTTTATACATGACTGTTTCTTTATGGCTTTTACTACCAAATCACTGATTTCTTGCATTATCTCTGGATCGTATTGGATAAAATCAAGTCTACCGCTGCTTTTATCTTGGTTTTCTTTTACTACTTCTCGATCCATACGTTCAGTTATGATTTGGAAGACCTTTATATCACCCCGTGCCGCTTGTTTGATCATGGCGCCTGCAACCTTTTCCTGGCTGATACTGCCAGTCTCAAACTGTTCCTTGATAACAACATTCCAGTGACTGACTCCACACTTGGCACCGCAGGGATTTCCGCTTTGTCCCTTTCTTCTAATTAATTCTTTATAAACAAAAAAGAGCCTCCCTTTCGGGAGGCTCTTAAAGATTCATTAGGTCCTTTAATTTAATCCCCAGCCCATGAGCTATCTTAGCTAGAGTGGTGAATTGCGGGTCCACAAGACCTTTTTCGATCTTACTTAGGTTGCCTTTGGACATGCCGTTTTCATAAGCTAGGTGTTCCAGGGTAATCCCCTTCTCCTTCCTTAGCTTATGTATCCTCATGCCCAGTTTTTCGGTTAATTGGCTCATAATGGAGTTGATTTTACAATATTTTAGGTTTATAGTAGTTTCTTATAAGAAACTTTTGGAGGTTAAATATGCAAATCTTAAAATCTACAATTCCTTATGTCATTGAATTTTCACCGGATGACATCAATTATTTACATTTGGCCTGTCATTATTATAAAGATTTACTGAAAAATAATAAGGACATGAAAAAAATCAAACGACGGGATAGACTTAAGCATCTAAACCAAATGATAACGCTCATTGATTTGATGATGTGAGGATTATCAAAAAAATATTTTTATATTTGTTCTATTTACTCTGCATTGCTAATAGCTCCGCCTTTTTTCCCTCCATCGGGGCTGAAATATGTATTCGTGATTTTTCTTTTTTACGCTTCTGGCCTCCCTGGTTTAATTTCGAGAGGTTTTCAGATATAAATCTATCAATATTCTCTTTAGCTTCCACATGAAAGCGAGCCACTCCGTTTTTAATATCCACATCTTTACCAGCCATGTGTATCAATTGATCAAGATACATTTTTACTTTAAATGCATGATATTTAATCAAATCAACAATTTTTACCGAAGGCTGGCGAAAACCAATTTCCAAGTGAAGCCCAAGGACGCTTGCATAATTCAATAGATCACCAACAGCGATATCTTTGTCATAAGAGGATTCGATTTTGGATATTTTCCCCTGGGAACAACCAACTTTTTTCGCCAGTTTGGTCTGCGTGAGTTGGTGTTTGCAACGCAACATGAGCAGGAATTTGGAAATCATCCGGTTTTCGATTTCATACGCTACGCTTTTCTTGAATTCCTCATCCGTTGAAAGCCCTTCCATCATTTTCATAACATTTTCATATTTTTTCGCCATTATTGTCCCCCCTGTTTCATACCCTTTACCTTTTTCTTGTATTCCTCAATATCCCTACTCTGGGACCTCTTATCCCCTATTCCTAAAAGCACAACCCTCTTTTCCTTTACGTCGGAATAGATATAAAGCCGTGTTTCCTGGAGCTTCTTTCTTATTCCTCCACATCTTTGGTCAATCGCTTTGATGCCCATGGGTTCCGGATAGACAAACCCCACCTGGACCAACGAAGGCGACCCACACTCACACAAAGTCCTAAAATACGTGTCCAGGTTGTTCAAAACGCACTTTAATTCATCTTTGTGCTTTTTTTGATAGTGCTTGTGGTCCCTCTCGAAGGATTGCGTCGGTTGGAGATGCCATGGTTCCATCATCGGCTCAATCCGTAGGTATTGGTATAATTATTCCATATTGGAATATTATCTCTTTTGGTTATATTTGTCAACGCTTCCATAAAACGTTTCCCTCGAATAAGTATCTTGCGTACCCTTTATTCGTTAGACAATTTTTTCGAGAGTTTCATGCATTTATTACTATTTTTTTTATTCTTTTTACGGATTGATATTGAGGTTGTATTAAGGACTCCTACAAGGAATATCATGGTTTTTGGATAAGATGGCTGAAATGAGATAAGGGAAATTGGCTGCTGTGCTCACAGAGTTCTCTTCGCATGAGATTCCCCGTTTGGTATCTAAGAAAAACAGAAAAAACCAATCTTCACTACTCGGGAATCGGTTACTACGGTCGCAACATCATGTTGCTCCCTGCGTAACCCCGCCTCGACAGCTAGCCAAAGACATCTCGTTTTTCATCCCAAAAAACTCTATTTTCCTGCTTCCTTTTTATCCAAACCCCTCACCAGTCCGTTGATCATTTTGCAAATTTCATTAAGATTTTCGTTCAAGTCTAGACAGTTATCTGAATTTATTAATTGTTTGCGTTTACATACTTCAATAATCGGTATACATTCCTGAGCAGATCCTCTAGCAATCCAAAAGAACTGTTTGCGTTCTTTTGGATGCCATCTACCGTTTCCTTCTGCCAAATTAGCCGATATGGATAGCGCTGCCCGATTGAGCTGATCAATAAGGTAATAGTTGCCTTTCGGAAATGTGTCGGTAAGTTTAGATGTCTTTTCTGCAACATCGACCGCTTTTTGGTAAACTTCCAATTTCTCAAACATGAAAGACATAGTTCAAACCTCCTATTTGGGTCCTTTATGGTATTAGACTGAAAATAGGAAGATTTCATGCTGGGAAAATGAAAAAAATACAAAAAAAATTGTGAACAGCAGATCAGCTGAGCAGCAGACCGCCCTGAATCACATGTGATTCAGGACTCCACCAGAAATAGAAAACCCTGCACCTTATTGGTGCAGGATTTTCTATTTCTGGTAGCGCTACGGGGAATCGAACCCCGGCTTGATGACTGAGAATCATCCGTCCTAGCCGCTAGACGATAGCGCCATGAGCGAAGCGAATAGCTCTGCTGTTCTGCTGCTCTGATTTCAATAAATATGTACAAGCCAATTCCAACAACTTAAAAATATGATCAGCGGACCAGCCGATAGCAGACCGCTGGTTCGCTTTTTCCTGCTGTTCTGCTGCTCTGATGCTCACCTGCTCTGCAATTTCGCTTTTTCGAAATTGCGAACCCCGGCTTGATGACTGAGAATCATCCGTCCTAGCCGCTAGACGATAGCGCCATGAGCGAAGCGAATAGCTCTGCTGTTCTGCTGCTCTGATTTCAATAAATATGTACAAGCCAATTCCAACAACTTAAAAATATGATCAGCGGACCAGCCGATAGCAGACCGCTGGTTCGCTTTTTCCTGCTGTTCTGCTGCTCTGATGCTCACCTGCTCTGCAATTTCGCTTTTTCGAAATTGCGAACCCCGGCTTGATGACTGAGAATCATCCGTCGTCTTGCGCAGCAAGACAGCTCTGCTGTTCTGCTGTTCTGCTGTTCTGCTGTTCTGCTGTTCTGCTGTTCTGCTGTTCCGCTGTTCTGATGCTCTGCTGTTCTGATGTTCTGCTGCTCTGCCACTCTTTCTCACTACGAAAGAGTGGCTGCCGATCCTGGGCTCGAACCAGGGACCCCCTGCTCCAGAGGCAGGTGCTCTACCAATTGAGCTAATCGGCAACAATTCTTCACCGCGGAGACGCTGAGCACACAGAGTAAACCAAAAATAAATCTAAACGACTTCAAATCTCTCTGCGTTCTCTGCAATAAAAAAATTTAAATATCGATCCCCGCCGTTTTCAAACCTATTTCCAAACGGCTGATCGTTTTTTCCTTACCCAAAATTTCCATCACTTCAAAAATACCGGGTGATTGCATACGTCCCGTCAGGCTAACCCGCAAAGGATGCGCTAAAATCCCGAATTTCACCTGCTTTTCTTCAATAAAACCCTTGAGGGATTCTTCCAATCCTGAAACGGAAAAGGATTCTACCATTTTCAATTTTTCGTGTAAAGCCTTAAATAAAACCTGATTTTCCTTCATACTCGCTAATTTTTCCCGCGCTTTTTCATCTATTTTTTCCAAATCCGGCTCCTGAAAAAAATAATCCACCTGACCGGGCAGCTCCGTAAGCAGTTTAAATTTTTCCCGCACCAATTTGACGCAGGCTGTGGCATAGGTTGTATCGTCTTTATCAGATAAAACCCCGGTATTTCGTAAAACACTCAGCGCACGTTTAATGTAAACAGCTTCATCAATACTGCGCATATACTGCCCGTTCATCCAGGTCAATTTATCCGGATCAAAGACCGCAGGATTTTTACTGACTTTTTTCAAAGAAAATTTTTCTTCCAGTGCTTGTTTGGAAAATAGTGTGGTTTTGTCATCAAATGCCCAGCCCAAGAGCGCTAAATAATTAATCATGGTTTCCGGCAGGTAACCCTCTTTGGCATACGCACCAATTGAAGTGGCGCCGTGCCGTTTGGACAACCGCGTCTTATCCGGACCCAGAATCATGGGAACATGCGCAAATTTCGGAAGCGGTTCATTGAGCGCCTTGTACACCGCAATCTGACGGGGTGTATTGGAAAGATGATCGTCACCGCGGATCACATGCGTAATTTTCATGGTCACATCATCCACTACAACAGCAAAATTATAGGTCGGCAGACCATTGGTCCTAAACAGGACAAAATCATCCAGTACTTTATTTTCAAAAACAACTTTTTCCCGAACAGCATCCCCGATAATCGTCTCGCCCTCGGTCGGCATTTTCATGCGAATGGTATGCGGTTCTCCGGCAGCAACACGGGCTTTGGCCTCTGTTGACGGGATGTGACGACAAGCTCCGTTGTATTTGGGATCTTCATTTTTTTCCAATGCTTGCTTGCGCATACTGTCCAGGCTTTCTGCTGAACAAAAACAATAATAGGCATCTCCCGAGTCAAGCAGCTGATTCACTTTCTCCCGATAGATATCCAACCGCTCTGTCTGACGGTAGGGTCCAAAATCACCGCCCACACCCGGCCCTTCATCCCAATTGAGGCCGAGCCATTTCATATCTTCAAGGATCATCTGCACAGATTCCTCGGTGCTGCGCTCAACATCGGTATCTTCCAGGCGAAGCACAAAGGTCCCCCCCTGACGGCGTGCATAGAGATAATTAAAGAGTGCGGTGCGTGCGCCGCCAATATGCAGATGACCGGTCGGCGAGGGTGCAAAGCGGACGCGAATGGTTCCAGACATAGTACCTCCAGGCATTTTTGTGCAACAAAAATGCAGAGCATTTGAGAGAAGAAAACAGAAAACAGTTCAACACACTCAAATGTGGTCTATTCTCAACTTTCTATTGCTCTGCGTACGTTTTATAATAACAAAACCCGAAAAAAGGTTTCCAGTTTCACCCTTTCTCGGGTTTTCAATGTCACTTTTGAATAATATCCGTTGCCATACAAAAAAATCTATGTCAACGCTTCTTGGCAGGGTCGTACTTGGTCTCCGGCTCAAATTTTTCAAATCCCATATCACAATTGCCCTTAAAAATAACGCCCTCGGCAATGGCCAGACGGGGAGTATGAATATCACCCTGGAGCTGACCGGCCGGCATGATTTCCAAGCGCTTGGCAGCCGAAACATTGCCGGTTATTTTTCCGGAAAGTAAAACCGTCTTGGCGGTAATATTTCCCTTGATCAAACCTTTCTCGCCCACAATGACGCCCTCTTCGCTGCTGACATTTCCCTCAACCTTGCCGTCAATGCGAACTGTACCTTTGGCATTAATCTGCCCTTTAAACTCTGAACCGGCGCCCAAAATAGTATCAACGCCTCTGCTTTTTTCTTCTGCCATGTCGTTTATCTCCGATAGGTATTATTGTTTTATATATTTTAGGGGATCAACCGGAATGCCATTGACGCGAATTTCATAGTGAAGATGAGCTGCCGTAGAACGGCCGGTATTTCCGACAAATCCAATCACCTGGCCGCGCCGGACACGCTGCCCGATATTCACCAATTGGCGCTGAAGATGCGCATAACGGGTGGAAAAACCATATCCATGATCAACCACGATCAGTTTACCATAGCCGCCTTCCCATCCCACATACGTTACCACACCGTCAGCCGGCGCTTTGATCGAGGTTCCTGCCTCATTGGCAATATCCAGACCGTGGTGCATGGTCGTACCTTCAAAAAACGGTGAATTGCGCATTCCGAAACGGGAGGTGATCCAGCCCCGAATCGGCCAGTCTGTGGGTTTTGAAGCCAGCAAGGACCGCTGGGTCGCTATATATTTTTTTAATTCCTGATAACTTTGCATTCTTTCACGCGCATTTTGTTTAAGAAATGTAAGGGATTTTGCAAATTCATTGGGCGTCAGGGTTGATTTGCTGTTCAAGGCCTTCATAAGATTAACCTGGTCCACCGGTGAAGGCCCCCCCTCGCCGGTATATTTAAGCAGATTTTTTTTATTCTTCATTTTTAACATAGCGCGTAATTCATCTTCGATTTTAACCACACGCTGAAAAGCTTCATGTGTACTGGCCAATTCCTGTATAAAATAAGCATTTTTTTCAACCAATTGGATATTGGCCCGGCGTGTCAATTCATAACCCACATGGCGGGTCATGATGAAAGAAGAGACGCCTACCGTGGTCAGCCCCAAAAACCCAACCAGCAAGAGAATTGCCGTTGATATTTTAAACGAAAATATTTTCCGCTCATCATGGGGGATCAACATCAGTGTTACAAAGTTGTCTTTTTTCTTTTTTGCCATAAGTAGTCACCTATTATAGTAACGGTCGTTAGCGCTAATCTTTAATATACCAATTTTAAAAAAAGCTGTCAATTATTTTGTTAGGATTGAGGTCTCTTACAAAATACACGAAAAAACGGTCATCCCAGCAAAGCTAAAATTCTATCTAAATCTTCGAGCGAATAATACTCAATCTCAATTTTGCCTTTTTGACCACTCCGCGGCATCACCTTGACTTGGGTGCCTAATTTCCGTCTTAATTCTTCTTCCAACTGGCGCGTATGCGGGTCCTTGACATCACCACGTCCCACCCGTTTATGCTTCACCGCCTTTTCAGGGCGTATTCCCTGCGCAAGACGCTCCGCCTCGCGAACCGAGAGACTATCCCGAACAATTTTCTCAGCCAACCGTTCCAACATACTCTCGTCAGTTATTGTCAATAAAGCGCGGGCATGTCCTTCGCTGATGCGGCTTTTCTTAACCAGTTCCTGAACAGACTGGGGAAGTTTGAGCAGGCGCAGGGTGTTGGCAACTGAAGACCGGTCTTTACCGACCCGCTTGGCCATGTCTTCCTGAGTAAGACTGAATTTTGTCATCAACTGATGATAAGCCAGTGCCGCTTCAATGGCGTTCAGATTCGAACGCTGAATATTTTCTATCAGGGCAATTTCCAGGCATTCGGTATCATCAACCTCGCGGACAATCACCGGAATTTGCGACAGCCCGGCCAGCTTGGCCGCGCGGAAGCGACGTTCTCCCGCCACCAGCTCAAACTTCCCATCCTGCCGGGGACGAACCATGACAGGCTGAACAATGCCCTTTTCCTTGATCGAAGCGGACAACTCATCGAGTTCCTTGGGATCAAATTCCAGCCGGGGTTGAAATGGATTGGGAAAAATATTCTCGATCGTGATCTCAGCCGGCATGGCATACGTAGAAGGCGCGTTTTCAATATTCCCTTGCATGGGAATCAGTGCTTCCAAACCTTTTCCGAGTGCTTGTCTACTCATCGCGAAATGCCCCTTTACGCTAAATTTGATGATCCTGCTGTGAAAGTGCAGCCCGAAATCATATCCGAAAAACAGTCATCCATCAAGTAAATATCGCATGAAAAATCACATGCCCTGCCCGCCAGAAGAGGTTGTCTCCTTAACCCTGAAGACTGGTTTGTGTGGTGTTGGAATTGTCGGCACTGACCGCGACTGATTCCGTCGTCGGCTGATTGCGCGCGATGATCTCCTCCGCCAGTTGGATATAGGCAACCGATCCACTACACTTGCTGTCGTACTGCATGATCGGTTTACCAAAACTGGGTGCTTCGGAAAGTTTAACATTGCGCGGAATAATCGTGTCGTAGACTTTATTTTGAAAACGCTTTTTAATCTCCTGCATAACCTGGACCGTTAAATTAGTCCTTAAGTCACACATGGTCAGGACCACACCCTCGATCCGCAAATCCGGATTCAGCCCGTTTTTCACCAAAATGATGGTACGCAACAACTGCCCCACACCATCCAGCGCGTAAAATTCCCCCTGAATGGGAATCAAAACGGTCTCGGCGGCAGTGAGTGTATTTAATGTCAGCAATCCCAGGGAAGGCGGGCAATCGATAAAAATAAAATCAAATGAATCACGCAGCGGGGCAATCCCCTGGCGGAGTTTGGTTTCGCGGGCAATCACATTGACCAGCTCAATTTCAGCACCGGACAGTTGAATATTGGCCGGTGCCAAATAAAAATTCTCCGTCTCGGTCTTGATAATAACATCAGCCATGGATTGGTTTCCGATCAGAACATCATAAATACTTTTTTCCAGCTTTTCTTTGTCAAATCCCAATCCAACGGTCGAATTTCCCTGGGGATCAATATCAATTAACAAAACTTTCTTTCCCAAGGTTGCCAACCCGGCACATAAATTAATCGAGGTTGTGGTTTTACCCACACCGCCTTTTTGATTAACAATCGCAATAACTTTTCCCATTACAATCCTAATGTTCTAATTTTTTTAATATCAGCCTTCCGGATTCCCCGGCTGTAAAAGTTTAAAGCAGTTTGGCTATTTCCTCGCCCAATTGAAACGGATCAAAGGGCTTGGTAAAATAACCGGCCGCGCCGACTTCCTTGCCCCGTTCAAAATCATCGTCATTGTTGCGCACGGTGAGAAAAACCACCGGAATATCTTTTAAATCCTTGTTTTGTTTAATTCGGCGGCAGACTTCAAAACCATCCAGATCCGGCATCATCACATCCAATAAAATAAGATCAGGTCTGAATGTTTCCAAAATTTCCAATGCCTGATAACCCGAACCCGCTGGTGTGACTTCAAATGTCTTCATATCCAGGCTGCGATGAATCAGCATACTGATGTCTTCTTCATCTTCAACCACGAGAATGCGTTTAGCGGCCATGTGCATGAACTCCTGAAATTATCGTGCAAACGTAAAGTATAGCATAATTTGAATTTTCGCAAGCAGCAATTTTAATAAAAGCACCCCGGCTATAACATCGCAGCTTCATCACCGGACCCGCACAACCCCCTGCCCATTCCGGGCAGGGGGTTGTGCGGGAATACTTCAAAAAATAATGATTTTTTTAGCATGATTTCACTTAAAAATGAGTCAAACCCTAAAAAAGCCAAAGGAGTCTTCCCATGTATTCACAGGTCTATAGCAGCGCCCTCTGGGGCATCTCAGCCAAACCCGTCCGGGT
The DNA here is from genome assembly GCA_021108215.1 of bacterium. Lineage (NCBI taxonomy): Bacteria > bacterium. The sequence continues at coordinate 53,079 of JAIORK010000036.1, forward strand.
GGAAATCGATGTCAGCCGCGGATTACCGGGATTTTGTATTGTCGGTCTCCCGGATACCGCAGTCAAGGAAAGCCGCGACCGCGTTGTCGCCGCCTTGAAAAATTCGCAGCTTGATTTACCGCCGCGCCGTATCACGGTCAACTTAGCCCCGGCGCATCTCCGTAAAGAAGGTCCGGCATACGATCTCCCGATTGCTTTGGCCTTGTTGGGTGCCTTGGGACAAATCCCGCTGCCGGCGCTGGAAGAACACCTCATCTTCGGTGAACTCTCCTTGGACGGCCGGGTCTGTCCGGTGCGCGGTGCGCTCTCGCTTATTTCCGCAACGCAGTCAGCCCGCTTGTCGAAGGTCATGCTTCCCCGGGGCAATGCCCCGGAAGCCGGTGTCCTTGAACATCTTACTATTTTCCCCATGGATACACTGCTGGATGCGGTTGACTATCTTTCCGGAAGAACCACCCCTACACCCTTCACGGTCAATACCGCGCAACTTTTCCAGAACGCCAATCAGTACACCGTGGATTTTTCAGAAGTCCGCAGCCAGGCGCATGCCAAACGCGCTTTGGAGGTCGCAGCGTGCGGGGGACACAACGTACTGATGATCGGTCCCCCTGGCAGCGGCAAGACTATGCTCACCCAGCGCCTGCCTACCATCCTGCCGGAACTGACGCTTCCGGAGGCACTGGAAACCACCCGCATTTATAGTATTAGCGGTCTGCTCTCTCACGAGCATACCCTGATGACTTCACGCCCCTTTCGTTCCCCCCATCATACTGTCAGCGATGTCGCCTTAATCGGCGGCGGCACTTTCCCGCGACCGGGCGAGGTTTCATTGGCACACAATGGTGTTCTGTTCTTAGATGAGCTCTCGGAGTTCTCAAAAAATGCCCTGGAAGTACTCCGGCAGCCGCTGGAAAACCAGGAAGTCACCATCTCCCGTACTGCGGCGGCAATTACCTATCCTGCCCGCTTCATGTTGATCGCGGCCATGAATCCCTGTCCCTGCGGTTTTTTCACAGACCCGGCCAAAGAGTGTCTTTGCACACCGACACAGATTCAGCGCTATCTCGGAAAAATTTCCGGACCTCTGCTTGACCGTTTTGATATCCATCTTGAAGTCCCGGCAGTTAAATACCAAGAGCTTGCCGGTACACAGGATCCCGAACCTTCTCAGATAATTCGCGAACGGGTTGTACAGGGACGAAAAAACCAGAAACAACGTTTCCAGGAACTGCCCGGACTTTATTTGAATTCCCAACTCAGTCCCCGCCTGATGCGGCACTATTGCCGTCTGGGAAGCGAGAGCCATGCCCTGCTCAAAAACGCCATTGAGCACCTCAATCTCTCCGCCCGTGCCTATCACCGGGTCATCAAGGTGGCGCGTACCATTGCCGATCTGGAGGGGTCCGCCGATATTTTGCCGGAGTATGTGGGTGAGGCTATCCAGTACCGGACATTGGACAAACGCTATTGGGGGCAGATGCATACCGCAATGCGCTAAAAAAAGCATTTTATTGACACTCGCAGCACACTCCTCTATATTAAAAGGACTTTGTTCTTTGCCGGGAGGCTTTACGTGAATGCTTTGACTGCCCAAACATCTTCGGATACCAAAATTATAAAAATCTGTGACCGCCTCAATGAAATCCTGATCGCTCTGGTGATTCTGCTTATTCCAACTTTTTTCATTATTTTAACCCGTGACCAATTCGAACTGCCTAAACTGACTATTTTCCGCATCCTAACCTGCTTTATGCTGGGAACCTGGGGTGTCCGGATCGTGGCCGCCAGAAAGATCCATTTCCGCAAAACACCACTCGATATTCCCATCCTGGTCTGGGCTGCTCTGCAAATCGTCACCACCTTTATTTCCGTCTCCGGATATGTATCTTACCGCGGAGAGTACGAAAATTTCCGCGGTTTAATCACCGTCCTCAATTATGCTGTTTTATACTTTGTGGCTGTCAATTTTATCCGGACCCGCGAACAAATCAACCGCATGCTTTTCATCATTTTGTTTACCGGCCTATTGGTGACCGCTTACGGAATTGCGCAATTTTTCGGTATGGATTTTATTGCCTGGAATCCGACTTCCGTCGCGCCGGGCCGCTACTTTGCCTCTCTGGGAAACCCCAATTTTCTGGCAGCCTACCTGGCCATGATCATGCCATTAATCGTCATTTTCTTTATTGAAAGCACTTCGCGTTTTCGCCGAATCCTGCTGTTTGTAAGCTTCATTGTTATGTTCACGGCCTTGATGGGGACATGGAGTCGCGGCGGTTTTTTAGGTCTGCTGGGTGCTTTAGATGTGATCATTCTTTTTGGCGTGGTACGAGCGTTCCGTGCCCTCCAGACGCAATCCGCCAACCGGCAAGCCAACATCGGTACGCTCATCAAAGAATGGATTGATGCGCACAAAATGCTGAGTATGACAATGGCTGCCGCCCTCATCCTTCTGATAAGTATTTCAGCCACTTTTGGCCGGGCGCATATGCTGCGCATGGCCGATACCGTTATCCATATCAAAGATGCCGTGACCGTCTCGCGGCTGCATATCTGGGGGCCGGCGCTGGGTATGATTAAGGAAAATCCAATTTTGGGAAGCGGGCTGGATACCTTCAAAACCGTCTTTCCACGCTATGCCACACCTAAATTTGCTGCGATCGATGGTGCCAATGTTTCTTCCCGTACAGCTCACAATGAAATTCTACAAGTACTTGCAACCCAGGGATTTGTTGGATTGCTTATCGTCACCTGGCTAACGGTGATGCTCCTGATCAATTGGTGGAAAGCCTATCAGCGAAGCCGGGAACGTTGGCAAGACCGCCTTGTTTTAGTCGGCATGGCAGCAAGCTGGACAGCCTATTCCATCCAAAATCTTTTCTCTTTCGGGGTGGTGGCCATTGATTCACTCTATTGGCTGATGATTGCCGTTATTATTCTGCTCGGTGAGTCACCAAAAAAGCAGACCGCACTGGCACCTTCTCAAATTCCGGAAGAAAATCCCAACACTTTTTTTTCGCGCTTGGCACCCTTGCGTGTTGTGGTCATTCTGGCCATGCTGGGACTGGCCGGTTTCGGCTCCTGGCAAGTTCTCAAAACCGCATTGGCTGACTATGCCTACAATCTGGGGACCATCTATCGCTTGCGCAGTATGTGGGACCATTGTATTGTCGCCTTCACCCGCGCACATACCCTTTCTCCCACGGAAGTCAAATATGCCGTCTATCAAGGCCTGGCCTATGAAGAGAAAGCCAAACATGTTGCGCCCGGGCAGCAACTCCCGCTCATTCTCAAGGCTCTGGAAGCCTATCACCGGGGCGCAAAGATGAACCCCACCAATGCCTACTACTTAGGCAATCTGGGGCGTGCTTATGCTTTTGCCTCCAACGTGGAACCGACGAATCAAACTTATTCCGATAACTCAATTCGATATTTAAACGAGGCGATTGTTTACGCCCCGGTCACAGTGCTGTTTTATCAAAACCTTGGGATGACATACTTTGGCCGGCGAAATTATGATGACTTTGTAAAAATTGTTGATAAGCTGGCGGTCTTTAATACGGTCGAAGCTTCCAAACTGGTTTTCTCTGCAGGTAACCAACTCTACAACATAAATGATTTGGGAGGATGCAAAACGTATTATGGAAAAGCGCTGGAAATCAATCCGGACTATGTTGAGGCGCACTTTAATCTGGGGGTAACCCTGGCAAGAATGGGCAGCGAAAAAGAAGCCATCGCACACTGGCAACAGGCATTGGTATTAAAACCCTCTTTTAGCCCTGCCAAGCAAATGCTGGAGCGGTATCAATCCGATCCTCAAACCATGCCCGGCCGGGTCATCATGAATAAATAATAAGGGGTTCGTCGCAGGGAACGGTTTGAAACCGTTCCCTACAAAATTTACGATACGATGATTTTATTTTTTATTTCCCGCGATGAATTCCCTGAATTTTAATCCGGCTGCTATCGATCAATCCTGTCAAGGCTTCCAGCAGCGACAATGTAACGGTCACTCCAAAACGTTCCGGCAAAGACTCGATAACCTCACCATGATGCGTGGTTTGCAAATGGAGTACCACCGGCACCGGCCCGCTATGTTTCAATAAAATGGATTTCAAAGACTCCAATTGGTCGATCCCGGTGGTCACGGTAATGAGCAAACGGAGTTTTTTAGTAAGCTGAGAATACGCATGACTCAACGGCACAATATCCGTGGCCACTACCTTACTTTCATCCCCGCTGCGATCAAGCTTGCCCACCACAAACAGCATCGCATCCTTGACTAAATAGGTTTTATGCCTCCCCAAAAGATCCGGCCAGACAATCACCTCTACCATCCCTTCACCATCATCCAATGAAAAACGGAGCATCGCCTCCTTGCGCTTGGTCATGCTGTGCCGAATCCCGACCACCACACCACCCACCACCAGGGACTGCCCCTCGTTCAATCTGTCAACCTTCAACGTGGTGGTAGTACGAAATGTCTCCAGCAGTTTTTGAAACTCCTCCAGCGGATGACCGGAAAGATAAAATCCTAAAACCTCTTTTTCATTGGCAAGCCGTTCTTTTTCCGTCTCAGCCGGAATATTTTTAATCTCCATGGAAATCGTATCATCCAGATGCTCAAACATATTAACCTGTCCCTGGTCTTTTTCCACCTGCCACTTTTGCGCAGAAGACAACATCTGCGGCATGTTCTGCAAAAGTATGTTACGGGCCTGTTGTGTAAAATCAAAAGCACCGGCTTTGATAAGACTTTCAATCGCCCGTGCATTCACTGTCTTCACATCCACCCGGTTACAGAAATCCTCAAAAGAAGTAAAAGAATCATTGGCTTCCTGCTCTAAGTGGACCACCTGGGCCGCACCGGTCCCGACATTTTTTATTGCAGCCAATCCGAAGCGAATGGCATCTTTTTCCACGGCAAATCTGTCCCGGCTTGCATTGACATCCGGCGGCAGGATGGCAATCTCCATGCTGCGGCATTCCATCAAGTATTGGGAAACCTTATCCGTGCTCCCCATTTCATTGGAAAGCAACGCAGACATATAGGCCAGAGGAAAATTTGCTTTTAAATAAGCGGTCTGATATGCCAGAAGCGCATAGGCAAGACTGTGTGATTTATTAAAACCATATTCTCCAAAACGCGCCATATAATCAAAAATTTCCTCCGCCACCTCCGGTGCGATTTTTTTTGCATGGGCGCCGCTTACAAACCGGTCCCGCTGCTGTTCAATGATTTCCGGATTTTTCTTCCCCATGGCGCGACGGAGCAGATCGGATTGTCCGTAGGTAAAACCGCCGATTACCACCGCAATTTGCATCACCTGTTCCTGGTAAACAATGGTTCCATATGTTTCCTTGAGAATGGGTTCCAATAGAGGATGGGTATACCGAATCGGCACCCGGCCTTGTTTGCGCATAATATACTCATCAATAATCGCCATGGGACCCGGCCGGTAGAGGGCAATCAGCGCACAAATTTCTTCTAAAGAACGCGGTTTTAATCGTTTCAAAAGATCGCGCATCCCGGATGATTCAAGCTGGAAAACACCGGCAGTCCGCCCGGCACTGAGCAACTCAAAAGTTTTTTCATCTTCCAAAGGAATTTGTTTTATGTCTAATTTTTCATTTGTCTGCCAATACACTTCTTCGAGTGTATCTTCAATAATTGTAAGCGTTCGCAACCCTAAAAAATCCATTTTCAACAACCCCAGACGTTCCAATGATTCCATGGCATACTGGGTTGTCAAGGTCGCGTCATCGGTTGTCCCGTCTTTTATGCTGCCGCGGCCGGCTTTGGTCCGGCAAAGCGGGACCAAGTCCATCAGCGGATCACGCGAAATCACAACGCCGGCCGCGTGGGTGGACGCATGCCGCACCTGTCCCTCCAACGCACGTGCCACATCCAGTAATTTCCGGATAGGTTCATCGCCTTGGTATTTTTCACGCAACTCCGGTACCTGCTCCATGGCACGATCAATGGTTATATCCGGAACTTGCGGAATCAACTTGGCAATACGGTCAACCTTGTCATAGGGAAGGTTCAAAACACGTCCCACATCCCGCACCGCAGCCCGGGCAGCCATGGTGCCAAACGTAATGATCTGAGCCACGTTTTCCTGGCCATATTTTTGAGTAACATATCGAATAACGTTTTCCCGTCCGGTATCGGAAAAATCAACATCAATGTCCGGCATGGAGATTCGCTCCGGATTTAAAAACCTTTCGAAAATAAGCCCATATTTCATGGGATCAATATCAGTGATGCCGAGAAGATAGGCTGTCAAAGAGCCTGCTACAGATCCCCTGCCGGGACCTACCGGAATCCCCTGCGTACGTGCATAACTGATAAAATCCCAGACAATAAGGAAATAAGCGGCATATCCCATTTTCCGGATAACCCCCAGCTCATAGTCCAGTCGTTCATGAACCGCCGGTACAGGGTCCCCAAAACAACGCTGCAATCCTGCTTGACACAAATGCCCTAAATAAGCATCCAGCGTTCCTGTCTTCTCCTCCTCCGTTTCCTGCGGGAGTTGAGCAATAACGTCGGCCGGGACAGGATAGTTCGGAAGCTGTATCCTGCCTGTCGGCATTTCCAAATTGCAATGATTGGCAATTTCAGTTGTATGATGGGCCGCTTCAGGTATCTCGTGAAACAAGGATTCCATCTCATCGCCGGATTTTAAATAAAATTCCTGAGTGGACATACGCATCCGGTTTTCATCCGTCAAATTTGTCCCGGTCTGCAAACAAAGCAATGCCTCCTGCGCCAGAGCATCCTCGCGCCGAAGATAGTGAACATCATTGGTTGCCACCAAAGGAATACCCACTTCGCGGGAAAGATCAATCAAACCGCGATTCACCGCCCCTTGCACCGGAAGATTCTGATCCATGATTTCGAGATAAAAATTACCCTTCCCAAACAATTGCTGATAGTCTTCCGCCAATTGCCGGGCCAACGGCATCTCGCCTTTTTGAAGACTCATTGGAATCTCACCATGCAGGCAGGCACTTAAACCGATCAGTCCCTCACTATGCTTGGCCAAAACTTCCTTGTCAATCCGCGGCCGGTAATAAAATCCCTGCAAAAACCCAATACTGGTTAATGCCACCAAATTTCGATACCCGGTAAAGTTTTTTGCCAGCAAGGTAAGATGGTAGGCTGCGTCTTTCATGCCATGATTGCTTTTTTTGTCCAGCCTGGAACCGCTGGCAATATAGGCTTCCATTCCGATGATGGGTTTAACACCATGCTTGAGGCAGGTATGATAAAACTCAATGGCACCATACATAACGCCGTGATCTGTCATGGCCAGAGCCGGCATGCGCAGCTCACGGGCACGTTTCACCAACGAATCAAGACGGCAGGCACCGTCCAGCAGGGAATACTCGGTATGAACATGCAGGTGGACAAAATTTTTAAACGGCATCAGCATAACTCATTGATTTATTTTCCCATCACCTGGATCACCACACACCGGTTCCGGCTGCGGGTATCATGATCAATCAAGACCACTTGCTGCCAGGTTCCCAACATCATTTCCCGGCCCAGTACCGGAATGGTAAGTGACGGCCCAATCAGGGCGGCCCGGATATGCGATCCACCGTTACCATCCCCCCAGGTCTGATTATGCTCCCAGTTTTTTTGAAATGGAATCAAAGACTCCAATACCTGCGGAATATCTTTAAGCAGACCGGGTTCATATTCAATTGTTGTGATTGAGGCGGTCGCACCCGGAGTAAACACAGTGGCGTGACCTTCCGCAACACCGCTTTTCCGGACAAGATCACGTACCGCTTCGGTCACATCAATAATATGATCTTTGCCGCGGGTCGGTACTGTGATTTCCTTGGTCATCACTTTCCAGTCAGTATCCGTCTTGGGCATTTTAAAACCTCATCACTATTTTAATTTCAGAACAGCAGAGCAGCTGATCAGCAGACCGCAGGTTCACTTTTTTGCTGTTCTGCTGTTCTACTGCTCACCTGCTCTACGATTGAATGGGAATAATTGTTTTTGGACAATTATTCCCATTCAATCGTTGCAGGCGGCTTGGAGGAGATGTCCAGCACCACTCGGTTGACACCTTTGACCTCATTGATGATCCGGTTGGAAATTTTACCCAGAACCTCCTGGGGCAGATATGCCCAGTCCGCTGTCATGGCATCCACACTGGTCACCGTACGAATGGCAACGACATTTTCATAGGTCCGCTCATCCCCCATAACCCCGACCGACTTAACCGGCAATAAAACAGCAAATGCCTGCCAGAGATTGCGATAATTGCCGCTGGTTTTTATTTCCTCAATCAAAATCGCATCCGCTTTGCGCAAAACCTCCAGACGTTCACGCGTCACCTCTCCGATAATCCTAATTGCCAAACCGGGCCCGGGGAAAGGATGACGCCAAACCATGTCCTCCGGCAATCCCATTTCCAATCCCACACGCCGCACCTCATCTTTAAACAACTCACGCAGCGGTTCAACCAGCTCAAAACGCATGTCATCGGGAAGTCCGCCGACATTGTGATGAGATTTAATGGTGGCGGAAGGACCTTTGACCGAGACGCTCTCGATCACATCCGGATAGATCGTCCCCTGGGCCAAAAATTCAAAATGCCCCAATGCTTTGGATTCCTTATCAAATACCTCAATAAACTTTTTTCCGATACGTTTTCTTTTCTCTTCGGGATCTGTGATGCCCGAAAGATCATCTAAAAAATCGTCTGTGGCATCCACCAGATCAAAACGGATATCATAATTTTTTTTAAAAATACTCAAAACCAGTTCCGCTTCACCTGTCCGGAGAACCCCATTGTCAATCAACATACACGTCAATTGGTCCCCGATTGCTTTATGCAGCAAAACCGCAGCTACCGCGGAATCAACCCCGCCGGACAAACCGCAAAGTACTTTACCCTTGCCAACTTGTTTACGAATTCGCGCCACGGTCTCCTCTACAAACGAGGCCGGTGTCCAGGTCCCGGAACAGCCGCAAACCGTATACAAATAATTTTTTAGAATGGTCATGCCCTCGCTGGTATGCTCAACCTCAGGATGAAACTGAATACCAAAAATCCTTCGCCGGGCATCGGCGATCCCCGCCATCGGCGCATTATCTGTTCCGGCCACAATCTCAAACCCTTGCGGCAAAGCTGCCAGACGGTCACCGTGGCTCATCCATACCTGGGTGGTTTCCTGAACACCGGCAAACAGGTCACAACCTGCGGAGATCTGTAACTTGGCAAATCCATATTCCCGGTCCTGTGATGGTTCCACTTTCCCACCCAACAGGTGACTGATTAATTGCATCCCGTAACAGATCCCCAAAATGGGCAGCCCCAATTCAAATAGTCCGCGATCCACCAGCGGCGCCCCCTCGGCATAAACTGAGGAAGGTCCCCCTGATAAAATAATACCTTTGGGATGCATATCTTTTACCTTCTCCAATGGAATATTATAGGGGTGAATTTCGCAATAAATATTTAATTCCCGGATACGCCGTGCAATCAGTTGGGTATATTGAGATCCAAAATCCAAAACAAGAATAAATTCTTCATGTGCAGTGGTCACGTGCCTTCTCCTTCACTATTTAAGATGACCCGATGAATACCTCCCGTATTCACTGGACACAATGCAACGGGCGAATACATGGATTCGCCCCTACAATGCACAATACGATCGCCTGATAAAACCAATAAGGGCGACCCTTTGGGTCGCCCTTATATGCTGCTACAGTCCAACCGACCGACCCGATAAAACAACTAAGTTAGCCGGTAATTGGGAGCCTCATTGGTAATAACAATATCATGGGGATGGCTTTCCCGGAGTGCGGCATTGGTGATCCGCACAAATTCCGCTTTTCGCTTTAAATCCGATATTGTTTTGCAGCCGCAATAACCCATCCCGGATCGCAAACCGCCGATCAACTGATGCACGGAAGCAGCCAAAGCACCCCGATAAGGCACCCGACCTTCAATACCTTCAGGCACCAATTTTTTTTCCTCTTTCACATCACTCTGAAAATAGCGATCAGCACTTCCCCGACGCATGGATGCCAAAGACCCCATCCCCCGGTAAACTTTAAATTGACGACCTTCTAAAATCACAACTTCGCCGGGACTTTCATCCGTCCCCGCAAATAAATTCCCGATCATGACAACATCCGCACCGGCGGCAATCGCCTTGGGAATATCCCCGGAGTATTTCACGCCGCCGTCGGCAATTATTTTCGCCTTACCCGCCGCCGCAATGGCGCAGTCCATAATGGCTGAAATTTGAGGCACACCCACCCCGGCCACCACACGCGTAGTACAAATCGAGCCCGGACCAATCCCGACCTTAATCGCATCGGCACCTGCCGCAATCAACGCTTTGGTGGCATCCCCGGTTGCGACGTTCCCGGCTATCACATCCATCGCAGGATGTTTTTTCTTGAGTACTTTCACCGCATTGATCACATCCTGGTGGTGTCCATGGGCGGTATCAATACAAATAACATCCACACCGGCTTCCACCAACAGATCCACGCGTTCATTAAAATCCGCAGCAGGTCCGACCGATGCTCCCACACAAAGACGGCCCAGCTTGTCTTTACATGCATGCGGAAAGCGCAACCGCTTTTCAATATCTTTAATCGTAATCAGACCTTTGAGGGTCCCCTTCGCATCCACCACCGGCAGTTTTTCAATCCGGTGCTTATGCAGAATCTCTTGCGCTGTTTTCAAACTCGTCCCCACAGGTGCTGTTACCAAATTTTTCTTTGTCATGACTTCGAAAATTTTTTGCTTAAAATCTTTCTGAAACCGAAGATCGCGATTGGTCAGGATGCCAACCAACTTGCCGTCTTCTGTGATCGGAACTCCGGAAATACGAAACTTGGCCATCAGCGCACCGGCTTCCGCAATAATGTTGTCCGGACCCAGCGTGATCGGGTTCCTGATCATACCGCTCTCAGAGCGCTTAACTTTATCCACTTCCGCAGCCTGTGTTTGCGGATCAAGGTTTTTATGCAGAATCCCCAAACCGCCTTCCTGCGCCAATGCAATGGCCAGACGCGCTTCTGTCACCGTATCCATGGCAGCAGATATCAAGGGAATGTTCAATGCCAGTTTCTTGGTTAAATGCGTTCTCACATCAGATTCTTTGGGTAAAACATCCGATTTTGCAGGTTTGAGCAGGACATCATCAAACGTCAGTCCCTCAGGAATATTTTTTTTCTGCGGTGAAACTGGCATAAACGAAAACCCTCCTCATCCCGGCTGCATTAAACCGCTACTGCGGGAACAATTGAATTTGTGATGTTATCAGATGGGTTCAAAAAAGTCAAGTAGCAGAAAAACACTATTTTCAAAAGATTTTCAACAGCCACAAGAAGGTGTTTCCTTAGAAAAACGCGGTTTTTATCTATCTTCCGATTGAAATCTTCATCTGAAGTCTGGCAGTATATCTGTTTTTTTCCTTTGGAGGCGAAATAACCGGATGTGATTACGCCTTACTTTTTAGCAAACAATTTACGATTGATCTGATATGGCGTTTCGTATGAATCAACCAAAGCTACTGCCAGGCCAATTTCATATTCACACAAAAAAAGAGGGACAAAGCATCTTGTCCGGCGCATGCCGGATGCTTTGTCCCCTTTTTTTATAGTACGGATTGAAACCGCACTTATATCTATTTATTATTTATTGATTATTTTCAACTGCTTAGAAACAAAGGATCGAACTCCTTTGTTTCTAGTACATCCCGTCCATACCGCCCATGCCGCCCATGCCCGGAGGCATGCCGCCGCCGCCCGGCATCCCGGCTGCTTCTTTTTTCTCCGGTTTGTCTGTCACCAAACACTCTGTGGTAAGCAGCAGTGCGGCAATTGAAGCGGCATTCTGCAATGCCGACCGAACTACTTTGGCCGGATCAACCACACCGGCCTTCATCAAATCCTCGTACTCACCGGTTGCAGCATTGAGACCGACTTTGAGGTCCTGTGTCATCACATGATTAACCACCACAGAATCTTCCATGCCGGCATTGCGGGCAATCTGGCGGATTGGTTCTTCAACTGCACGCCGGACAATTTCCACACCCACCTGTGCATCGCCCTCCAGGGCTACACCTTGAATGGCTCCCAGGGTACGCAGCAATGCCACGCCTCCGCCGGGAACAATGCCTTCTTCAACTGCGGCACGAGTCGCGGCCAGAGAATCTTCTACGCGAAGTTTTTTCTCCTTCATCTCCACCTCAGTCGCTGCCCCTACATTAATAATAGCAACACCGCCGACCAGCTTGGCCAGACGCTCCTGAAGTTTTTCCTTATCATAGTCTGAATCCGTATCATCAATCTGTTTCCGGATCTGAGCAACCCGCGCATCCAAGTCTTTCTTCTTGCCATTCCCTTCAACAATGGTGGTGTTTTCCTTGTCCAGGGTAACGCGCTTGGCCTGACCGAGCATGTTCACATCAATATTTTCCAACTTGTGACCCAATTCTTCAGAAATCACCTGGCCGCCGGTCAAAATCGCGATATCTTCCAGCATGGCCTTGCGGCGGTCGCCAAATCCCGGTGCTTTTACACCGCAGACATTGAGTGTCCCGCGCAATTTATTTACCACCAACGTGGCAAGGGCTTCCCCCTCAATATCCTCTGCAATGATCAACAAGGGCTTGCTTAACTGAACAACTTTTTCCAGCAAGGGCAGCAGATCTTTCATCGAGCTTACTTTCTTGTCATAGATGAGGAGCATGGCGTTTTCCAGCACGGTCTCCATCCGCTCTGAGTTGGTAACAAAGTAAGGTGAAATGTAACCGCGGTCAAACTGCATCCCTTCTACGACTTCCAGCGTCGTGTCCATGCCTTTGGCCTCTTCCACCGTGATCACGCCGTCACGCCCCACTTTTTCCATGGCTTCAGCGATCAAATTACCGATCACCTGGTCATTGTTGGCCGAAATGGTGGAAACACTGGCGATCTCCTCTTTCCCTTTTACCGGAATGGAGATTTTTTTCAGTTCGGCAACCGCTACTTCCACCGCCGCTTCAATCCCGCGTTTAATAAACATAGGATTGGAACCTGAGGTAACATTCTTCAACCCGACGCGGATCATGGCCTGCGCCAGTACTGTTCCGCTGGTGGTGCCGTCACCGGCCACATCATGCGTTTTGGTGGCAACTTCCTTGACCAACTGCGCACCCATGTTTTCAAAGGGATCCTCCAGCTCGATCTCCTTGGCAATGGTAACACCATCATTGGTAATGGTCGGTGCGCCAAATTTTTTATCCAAAACAACATTGCGCCCCTTAGGACCCAGGGTCACACGGACTGCATCCGCCAGCTTATCAACACCACGCTGCAATGCGCGGCGACTTTCTTCATCAAACAATAACATTTTTGACATAATTTTCTTTCCTCCCACTTTTTAATTTTCAGTCGTGCGTCACTGTAATCAGCCTTCCAAAATTCCGTAAATATCATCCTCGTTCATAATCATATACTCTGCATCATCCAGCTTTACTTCATTGCCGGCATACTTGCCATACAGGACTTTGTCCCCGGTTTTAACATTCATCGCAACTTTCTGGCCCTTGTCATCCGTCTTACCCGGTCCAACAGCGATGACCTCTCCGACCAAAGGTTTTTCCTTGGCTGTATCAGGAATAATGATCCCCCCACGCTTCTCCTCTTTTTCTTCATTCGGCTTCACAAGGACACGGTCACCCAGTGGTTTGAATTTCATACGTGATTCCCCCTTCATTCATGTTGATATATTGAAAAACAGGTTTCCAATAGAATTAGCAGTCTCCGCCAGAGACTGCTAATTCCGAGAGACAACTATACGCATTCTTAAAAAATTGTCAATTTTTTTTTCGGATTTTTGTACATTCTTATCTAAATTAAAAAAACGGCAGCTAACCGGATCGTCTTAAATCCGAAATAATTTGCCTGCCTTTTCAGCAAATTTTGAGAAGTCGAGCTGAAATAGAGCAGGCATCCGACACCCGGCATTCGCCGGGCAAGTCCGCCGGACACGGTACGCAGGGCGAAAAAATATTTCTTAACCGAGTTTAACTGTCTTTGGCTGGATTCTGGTTATTCACACGATTTATTTTTAGGCAGGCATATGCGTCTTTAAAAAATCAACAATCCACTGGGCAACTTGCTCAAATTCATTGTCCAATGTCAATACGTGAAAGGAATTTTTCAGACGGTGCATCTCCTTGATTTCCGAACCAACATGCTCGATAAAATAATCCAAACACCGGGGCGAAATGGTATGATCAATTTCCGACTGAATACCCAACACCGGCATTTTTAAGCTTGGCAGATCTTTTTGTGCCATTTTTCCCAAGTACAACATATCTTCTACATTTTTCAGATGAAAACGCGGGTAACTTTTTTCCTGATACCGCGTCCCTTTCACATCATTCCCAATGGACTTTTTCCAGGGCATGATATATTTAAGAATTGGTAAAAAAAACGTACGCCAATCATCCAGAAACAAAGCCGGTGCCAAAGCGACAAAGACAGGTACCGGCCGGTTGGCCGCTATCTGGATACCCAATGCACCGCCCATGGAAAAACCGATAATTGCAGGATTTTTATATTTTTCAGCCAACTGATCATAGGCGGCAAATGAGGCCTTACGCCAATCTGCATGAGAATGCGCGGCCATATCCTCCGGCGTGGTGCCGTGCCCGGGCAAAAGCGGCATCGAAACCGTAAAACCCGCATCTGCCAAAATTCCGCCCATCGGCCGCAGTGCCTGCGTGGTGCTGGTAAATCCATGAAGAAACAAGACCGCCTGAGGGCCGCGTTCCAGTAAAACAGATTCACCGCCGAGATATTCGGATGACGTCATGGCTATTTATCCTTTTTCTTAATTGTCCGGATAAGTTCCATCAATGTATTCATACTGGTTTTGCTAAACGCCCCACGGTCATAATAGGCCAACTGCCGGTTTTGCGCATCCTGGATACGCATCCCCGCAAAATCATCAAATTCATAGCGCCGCACCACCTGGCTGGCAGTCGTGAAAATTAATTTTTTAAAATCCTCTTTCACTGCCGCCGGCACATCAAATGACTTGAAGGGTTCCGCGTCCGGTAAAAAATGGAGTGTCAGTATGAACAAACCGTCACCTGGTTTGTCTTTTTTATCAAAGATTCCCTGTACACCGGAAATACTAAAAAGCCGCTCGCTGATAAAACTCATCTGAAACTTCAGCCTTACACGCTCGGCAATTTGTGCCGCTAAAAAATCCGGCACAGAATAATCTTTAAGCTTGTGAATACCCCGGCTGTTTTTCGGCACCGGCGCTTGCGCGGAAACCTCGATAAGCAATCTTTGAAAATAATCACTACGGGAAATATCGTCCATAATCAGGCGCCGAATATCTTTGATATACCGGACAAAAGACACCTCGACACCCGTATCCGCATCACGCAAAGAGATCACAAAAAAATCAAAAACAAATTCAGAAGAGAGTGTGACCCGGGAGGTGGTCAGCATGACATTTTCAATCTTGTTTAAAGCCTGGTCGGAAAAAGTCAGGTCAGAGAGCAGCGTGTCCGGCATGACAATCAAAGCACCCACGGTTTTGTTCCGGGTCGCTACCGTGACATCCACACCGTACTCTTTCTCGCAGATTTGTTTGATCGTCTCTTCTACCGAACCCGTAGGGTAGGAGGCACGGCATCCGGCCATCACCGGAATCACCAAACCAAGTAAAATGACAAGCTTCGAAATACGCTTCAATTTTTTTGTTTCCCGGTTTTCGCCTTTTTAGCGGCCGCGGTCTTTGCAGCACTCTTTCCGCCACCCTTGGAACCTGATTTATCCGCAACTGTAACTGCCGTGGTTTCCAAAAATTCTTTGACAGAATGTTTCAGTCCATACTGATCAAAAATTGCATCAATTTCGTCGTAATCCAGTTCTTCGCGCTCTAACAATTCTCTAACAAAGTGATCTACAATCTTCCAATTTTTCTTAAGTACCCGAACCGTATCATCATAACATTCCTTCATAATTTTCTCAGTCTCTGCATTCAGCCGTTCCTTGAGTGACTCAGAAATCTGTGCCTCAGGCAAAATGGCAAAGTCACCCAAAAAGCCATTGCTGCCCATACCCACCCGCCAGACCATACTATGCGCCATGCCCATGGCATGCTGGAAATCGCTGGAAACACCGGTAGACGTAACACCAAAGCGGAGTTTCTCCGATACATACCCTGCCAAAGAAACCTTAATATTTGCCATGAGGGTATTCCGATCCATGGTATACAGCTCTTCGCGCGGCGAATGATGCACCACACCCAGAGCGCCGCCACGGGATATAATTGAGGCCTTGAACACATCATCTGTGGGATGCAGCAAATACAGGGTTACCAGATGCCCGGACTCGTGATAAGCCACCATCTCCCGCTCATGCGGAGTCATGGTTTTGCGGTGTTCAATCCCAAGTTCAATCCGTTCAATCGCCTTGGTCATATCCGCATACTCAACTTGGTCACCTCCGCGGCGCATGGCGATCAGGGCGGATTCCTTAATAACATTTTCAATTTCCGCCGGACTCTTGCCCACGGATTTACGGGCCAGACGGCCTATGTCCAAATCCGGATCATGCTGGATCTTGGACATATAAAATTTAAATAATTCTTCGCGCTCAACCAAATTGGGTTTATCAATATAGAGCTTGCGATCAAAACGACCGGGACGCATAAGCGCCTGATCCAGCACATCTTCACTTGCATTGGTCGCGCCAATCACAATAACGTTCTCGCGCTTGGATCCCAAGCCGTCCATCTCCACTAAGAGTTGGTTCTGCGTACTGTTGGTCTCCTCGCCGCCGCCAAATTTTGTAAAAGTTCTGCCGCGCCCAATTACCTCAATTTCATCGATAAAAACAATACACGTTCCTTCCGCATAGGCCAGCTGGCGCGCCTGTTTAAAAAGTTTCCGTACACGCGATGCACCCACACCCACAAACACCTCGGTAAATTCGGAACCTGCCACAGACAGAAACGGCACCTTGGCCTCAGTTGCGATTGCCTTGGCCAGCATGGTCTTGCCGCAGCCCGGCGGACCGACCATCACCACGCCGCGCAGAATTTTGCCGCCAATGGCTTTGAGTTTTGCCCGGTCCGAGATGAGCTGTACAACTTCCCAGGCTTCCCGTTTGGCCTGCTCCAACCCGATAATATCGGCAAATGTAATATTTACATAGGATGATTTGACTTTCTGTTTTTTCATCTGGGAAAAACCGCCGCGGAATACGGTCATATACAGATATACAAAAATCACCGCATTAAGTGCTGCCATTAAAAGCTGAAGCGGCAGGGTGGCCAGAGTCAAATTCAAATAAAACGATTCCAACGACGCCAGTCCGATCACGGTAAAAACCAGCAAAAGGATGACCGCTGTGATGATCAACATCCGCACCCAGTAATTCATCAACCATACTTTAACTCTACGGTACCACATAAAAATTAACTCCCTTTTTTAGACCCTCTGAAACTTCGGGGTAAAAATAGCATCACGCCCTGCTCACGGCTGCGTAAATAACTGCTTCATCTGTCATGCTCCGGAAACGAACTGGATTATCCTTCAACCTTATGGGTCAGGACAACAATCTTGATCGCGCTTTTCCGTTCCCCGTCCAATTCGAGATGCATGAATTCCGGACGAAAGGTCAATTCAATTTTATCATCCGTAAGGTAAGACCGGGAAATGGTAATCGCTTTTACTGCCTGATTCACACTTTGAGGACCCATCGCAACAACTTCAATATCCTTGCCTTCGCGGATATTATTAGCAATCGCACCAGCTACAGTGGCAGGGTTGCTTTTCCCGGCAACTTTGAGAGTGAGCATTGGCATAGTCGTAAGTCTCCTTTTGCGACGTTATTGAACCGGGACCTAACCGGCGCAACCCTAAATAGGGGCTGATTATTATTTTTAAAGTATAGCATATTCATGCCTGTATTTCAATTTGACTTCTTTTATTGACGCTGGACTTTTCTGCCCGGAAAACCGGTGCCTGGCACCAAATCCCCGAAGCTTTTATGAATTACTTTTCTATTTGTACTATATATGGTGGGTCAAGTTTTAAGAGTGCATATGTTTTACGAAGAGTTTTTTCTCCTCCAGATCGAATCAGATATTCACCTCGCGTCGGGATTGTGTCCTTTCTCCAAGATCCATTTTTATAAAGCCATTCCACCTTGATTCCTTTCAGTTCTTGCAAAACAGGATGTATCACCTCAACAACTTTAAACGCTGTTGCCCGTTTTTTTTTGCCAAAAGGGTGAGGGATTTCTACTGTTGATGGGATTGATTGCCATTCCTGATCATCAACACTCTTGTATTGAGTTGCCTTTGCTTGGACACCTCCGGGATCTTTTGCTTCCGGACTATCTGAACAGAAAGCATAGATGGGTTGGGGTTGTGGATTCGCATTAATGTAGTTAATCCACTGTCTAATAAATTCTTCTTTTCTATCTTGAAACGACCATAGCGTCCATTCGTTTGCTTCAATTTCCTTTTCTTTACGCCGAAGAATGTCCTCACGGGTTTCTCCAGCGTGAACTCCTAAACAGTGCCAAAATCCTAGCATATTTTCCCAATCCTCCCCCGATCCTCTTTCTCCTTATCCCCTTTAAAATAAATTTCTATCAACGCCACTTTATTTTCCGCCGCATAATACGCATAGATCACCCTGATCCCGGAATTCGCGCCCCTGCCTTTCAGAGCCTTGCAGGCGAATTTGCGGGCTTTGTAGATTTTCGGATTTTCAATGCCTAAATCAGGAATGGATACGATGCCCTGGTTATCCTTATCCAGCTTATGATAGAGCTGAAGCTGAACTTTGATAAATACATCCAAATCATCTTCCGGGGTTTTGAATCGTTTCCTCAGCTTTTTTAAATCCTTCTCAAATTCCGGCCAGCGTCTGACCTCACTGAATATTTTCATCGCTTCGTCTCACTGAATAGGGTGCTGTCCGGTAAAACACGGATTCATATTCAATATTTTTACCCTCCTCGGAGGTCATCCAGGGAACATCAGCATGTGAATAATCTTCCATTTGCCTGGCATTCTTATCCGACAGCCGGGCCAAAACATCGTCAATTACTTCCTTTTCATTCGCTGAAAGAACACTTAAATCCGGTTCCTTTAGCGGCAAATATTTTGTTTGCGGATAGTCAAAGTATTGGCTTTTCACTTTCTCGATTTCATTATTCTTGATCATGTTATCCACAATCACTTTAAATTCCCGCGGTGTAGGGCCGTGATGATTCTTAATATACGTGGCCCCGATAAGCTGTTCCTCAAACCTTTCATAATAATCGAAGTCCATAAAATACAGGAGTTTATAGATAACGCTTTCCCCGATATTGGGTTTTGATCCCACTTTGCCCAGTATATACAATAAAATCTGCTTGAATTTTTTCAGATTCTTCTGCGGCACGTTTATGCGAATACCGGGTTTGGTCTCTTTTTCTTCTTTAGTCATTTCCAAAATCACCTGCGGCTCTTTGGAAATATCCATAAGGCTCTCCACCGAGACCCCGAATATTTGGGAAATTTTCTTCAACTCTTTTATTGAGACAGCTCTGGTGCCGTTTTCCATTTGAGAAATCGTGGGACGCACCACTTTCAGTAAGTTCGCCAATGCCTGCTGACTCATTTCCTGAGATTCCCTCAACAATTTGACATGTTTGCCTATTTTTTTATCAAATTCGCCCACGGTGAACACCCCCTTTTCTATACTCACTCTACGTCATGTAATTATTCCTGTCAACGCAAAGTTAGCATTTATTACTTTTGTCCCTGGGCTATTTATTAGAGGATGGCTTCATCTTGGTCATGCTATCTGGTCAATCCTGAAAAAGTCAAAAATAAAAAAAAGTGGCTGGCACCACTTTCATTTTCTTCAAGACCCTCGGCATACTACTTTTTCACAGTGCATCCTGTTTGAGCTTCCCGAAGGGGGCGAGTTATGCACCAGAAAAAGTAGTATGCCGAGGGTCTCCTAAAAAAGAACCGACACCTTGGCTCTATTTCTTATGAATCGCATGGGCCAGTGCATAGACTTCCGGCCGGGGAAGGTTTTTCTGCCGGGCGACACGCGCAATGGCCTGGTTCAGGGTCAATCCGTCTGCCTGCAAACGATCCAATTGTTCCTGAATGGATTCTGAGACCACGGACTCCTCAGGATCATGATTGCCGTCAATCACCAAAGTATATTCACCCCGGGTGATTTGGGCTGCATTTTCAATCAGTTGCGAAATCGTGCCGCTGATATAGTCTTCATGGATCTTCGTCATCTCGCGGCATAACACCGCCGGCCGGTCTCCCAAAATATCAAGAATATCCTTTAAAATTTTGTCTAATTTATGCGGCGAGAGAAAAAAAACCAGAGTTTCACTGCGCTGCCTGAGGGTCTCCAAAAAACGGCATCGCGGTCCGGTCTTGGCATCTAAAAATCCAAAAAATGAGAAGCAATCATTTGGAAACCCGGCACCTACCAGCGCAGTTAACACTGCGGACGGACCGGGTAAAATCTCGGTCCGCACACCATGTTCGCGGGCCGTCTGTACCAAATAAGCGCCCGGATCGGAGATCCCCGGCATGCCCGCATCGGAAACCAGCGCGATGGTTTTACCTGAACGCAGGCGGGCAAGAATTTCCGGCGCTTTTCTCTTTTCGGTTTCCTTATAATAACTCGTCAGCGGGGTATGAATATCATAGTAGGATAAAAGCTTGCGGGTATGGCGGGTATCCTCGGCAAGTATCAGATCCGCCTCTTTGAGCAGGCGCAAACCGCGCAACGTCATGTCTTCCAGATTACCAATCGGGGTACCGATGAGATAGAGTGTTCCCGCGCGTTCATCCTGACCGGACGGATGAAACAATTGCGAATTCGGCGTTTTTGCCATAGCGGCTTTCCTTAATTATTTCCGTTTTCGGTTGAGCACCAAAATGCGCTGCGCCTCGGAAAGCAGCATCTCTAATTTTTCGAGCTCACCAGGTGCCAGTTTCCCTTCGCGAGTGATCTCCTCACAAACTTTAAGCACAAACATAAGATGCCCGCCAATTTTAGGATCCAATTTTTTTTCGGATTGTACCATAGCCTTGACACCATAAATAATTTTTGCCAAGCGGTCCCGTTCATCCATGGTAAAGCGGCTGCTCGATTTTCGCAACTCACTCTCGAGTGTTTGCGAGGTTGCCATCACACTAATCTTGATAAACCGGGCTTTGTTAAGCTGTACAAATCCCACAATACTGATAATTACCACTGCAAAAAAAACAGCACTCCCCACCACCCAGGCGGAAAAAGAAGACTTGCCGCGCGCCGGGACCTTCTTCTGCTGAGTCTTTTCTTTTTTGCTTCTTTGTTTCTTTCCCATACCGCTTCCTCTCTTTTAAAAAAAACGACCCGATTTAGAGCCCACCGGAGCGCGGGATCGTCGCGTCCGTTAAGTCCACCCGGGGTGCGAGACGACCCGCCCGAACAGCATTTTGCATGCAGTGATAAATCCAGAGAAGTTTATTTTCATCCATCCCGATTTTCCTTAGATGCGCGAGTGAAATACGCACATCAGCAATCTGATAAAGATAATAATCCACTTCCTTCCAGACCAACTCTGCAGACCGGGAGGTTCGATAAGGCGCTTCCACCAATAATGATTGCTCCTGAATAACTTTGGGAACATTCAAGACACGCGCCAGTTCAATAAGCTGACTTAGATAGACATCTTCCAATGGATTGATATCATACGCCAAATCACCAAAGCGGGTGCCATACCCCAACAACCGCTTGGTTTTATTCATACTGCCAATGACCAAAGCATTATTGGCATCCGCCAATTCGTACAATGCCAGCATCCGAACACGCGCAATTTTCTTCTTCTTTTCTCCGACCAGCCCGGATCCATTGGTAAAACTATTTTGCAGCCGCGGCCGCAGATCGTGCATTGCCAACTGGTTTTTCAAACCACGGCTGATCAAATCAGCCCGGGCGCGTGTGGCTGCGCTTTTTTCGGTTTCAATAAAATGAACAAACCGGACTTTTTCTCTTCCCAGCGCAGCCATCACCAACGCAGCGGTGACTGCCGAGTCCAATCCGCCGGAAATGCCCAAACATACGCTTTGTTTGCCGGAATGTTCAAATTGTTCTTTAATGAATGCTACAATCCGCTCACGGGCAACCTTGGTATCAACCCCCGGAAATTTTAGATTCCGCAAACCCACCGGAACCTCTCCGGTAAAGCTTTTGATCGCTTGGGCATGTTCCTGAAAAAAAAGATTCGAAAAATCCATTTCCACAATGCCTTCAAACGCTGAAAAATCCTGAAATCTATCCGTACGCTGTTTGGGCCGGCGATTGGCGGTTCCGCCGCGATTATGATAGCTCTTTCGCTGCACTGGTTTTTTTTCATCCCTCTGTACCGGACGCGGTGCGCTCGCTGCTTTCTCCGGAACGGGGTTTGAACGCGGCGGACTTGCCGTGTTCTCCATCGCAGGTCTTGGATGCGGAACACTCCTTGCTTTCTCCGGTGCAGACATCGGGCGGGGCGCTTTCGACGGTTGCTTCGCCGTCAACCCCGTGTTCCCATCTTTTGGAACCAATGGTTTTTTTCGCCATTCACGATAAGGACGGCGTCTGCGTTTGGTCGCTCCGGCTGGTTTTTTCTCTCCAGACGGCGTGTTCGGTTTTCTTTCTGACTGTCCCTCTTCGAGCATGTTTTCTCCTAAAAAAAATATAGTCTAATAGCCTAAAGCTGCCAGCGAATCCAAATTTCGACGCGCGGTTTCATTTTTTTGATCAAGCTTCAGGGACAACTCCCATTCTTGCCGGGCCCGTTGGTAACGTCCCTGTTTAAAAAAAGCGGTCCCCCAATTGTTATGCGCCACGGAAAGACCGGGATCAAGACTCACTGCCTGTTCAAACGCCGCAATGGCATCATCCAAACGTCCAACCTTGAGATAAACACTACCGAGATTATTATACACCCGCGCATCCCGGGGGTTGAGGCGCAAAACCTGCTGAAACTGCAGGATCGCTTCCGCATAGTTTCCTTGCTTGTAATAAACCAGCCCCAAAGAACGATGGGCCTCAAAATCACGCGGACGTTGCCGGGTCATTTTCTGGTATTGCGCAGCTGCTTTGTCATCTTCGCCCTGATCTGAATAAAGTTTTGCCAGTTGCGCATTGGCTTCCATGTGCCCGGGTCGTAGTTTAAGCGTTTTTTGCCAGGATTCAAATGCATCGCTGATTTTTCCCTCAGCCCGGTATTTTTCACCGCGCCGAAAATAAGTGTCTGCCAATTCTCCGGCAATGCCGGTATGCTCTAAATGTGCAGACTGTGCCTGTTCCAGGACGCGTACAGCCTCATCCGCCAATCCTTTTTTTTCCAGAACCCTGGACAACCGCATGCTGACATCCACATGCTTCGGTTCCTGTTCCAAAGCCCGGTAATAGGCGGCAATGGCTTCATCAATTTTTCCGGCAGACTCCAATTCACCGGCGTTTTTTACATGTCCGCCCAGAGAAGCACATCCCGCCAGCAGCAGCATGACAAAACCGGGAAGAAGTATTATTTGTATTTTCTTAAAAAAAGTGTTCATTGGTTAACAAAACCACCCTGTCCTGTTCCCCCGGCCCCAAATCCGGTGTTGGTTGCTTCTACGGTAGCAGATCGTTTTAGGCTTGTCAAGAAAGCGGCCCTGCCGCCATGCTGTCCAGCACAGCTAAAAATGCCGCCTCTGTCTCACAGGTATTCACCTGTCGCCGGTAAACCGACGCACCCCGCAATCCTTTCAGATACCAAGCTGTATGCTTGCGCATTTCCAGGCGCGCCGTGTGCCCGCCTTTGAGCGCCTTCAATTGTTGATAATGTCCACGAATAATCCCCACACGCTCATTCCAGCCTGGTTCCAAAAGCGTCTCGCCGGTTTGAAGATATTGATTGATGTTCTGAAAAACCCAGGGACGTCCCATGGCACCGCGCCCCACCATCACGGCGGCACAGCCGGTCTGATCAAGCATGGCCTTGGCATCCGGGCCGCTTAGTATATCACCATTGCCTATCACCGGAATGGTCACGACATTGACCACATCTTGAATATGCCGCCAATCGGCCCGCCCCTCAAACCGTTGCGCACGGGTCCGCGCGTGCACCGCAATAGCCGCTGCCCCCGCAGCTTCAACCCGCTGTGCAATCTCAATCGCGTTGATGGCGGACTGATCCCATCCTATTCGAATTTTGACAGTAACAGGTACCGGACATTTTTTGACACATGCGACCACAATGGACTGAAGCAATGCCGGTTCTTTGAGAAGTGCAGAGCCGCCGCGATGACGGACCACTTTGGGCACCGGACAGCCGAAATTAAGATCCACCATATCTGCTCCGGCTTGCGCTAACTTAACAGAGGCTTCGGCCATGATATCGGGATCTGCACCAAATAGTTGAAATGCCAAGGGATGCTCTTCTGCCTCTGTTGCCAGCATTTTCAGGGTATTGGGCTGGTTGCGCATAATGCCGTGACAGCTGAGCATTTCCGAGTAAACCAGTGCCGCGCCATAACCACGGCACAATCTCCGAAAAGGAAGATTTCCCACACCGGCCAATGGCGCCAGGACTGCCTGCCCCTTTATTTTCAAATTGCCTATATCCATTCCTGTCCCTTACTACCAAAAGGCTGTACCCTAATAATTAGTCTACCAACATTTCATTGATCACCGCTTTAATTTGCAGACGGGTTTTGGCACTTAGCTTTCCAATCTTTTTAACCAATCGGCGTTTGTCAACGGTCCGGATTTGATCAAGAACAACCCATCCTTTTTTATTCTGAAATGTCAGACCAACTCTGGTGGGATATTTCTTTGATTGTGTGGTCATTGGCGCAATAATAACAGTTGAAATATACCGATTCATTTCATCAGGAGAAATGACAACACAGGGTCTGGTTTTCTTGATCTCATGACCCATTGCAGGATCCAGACAAATAAGATAAATATCATATTGAGTGATCACCACTTCCAGTCACCTTTATCCAGATCAAGATAATCATCAATAAGCAGGGTATCTTGTTTATTATTGTTCATTGCCAAAAACTTTGCATCCCAGTCTTTCCGAATATCTTTTTTGACTGGTTTTAAAACGATACGGTCACTGGTTATTTCGGCATCAACTTGCTCGCCGATATGACATTGCCGCAAAATAGCTTTTGGCAATCGAACACCTCTGGAATTTCCAATTTGTATAATATCAATCCGCATTGTATTCACCTCCCTTACTTCAAATGTAATTATATTGTAATTACATTTGTTTGTCAAGCATTCATGCCTATCATCGCTATAGCGCCGGCACGAAGGACGAAAATGCAAGTCGGCTATATGCATATCTGTCTCACCGACTGTATTTTTGCAAAATATTGCGAAACTCCATAAATCCTTTGCTTAATAAATAATTACAAAACTCTTCTGCTCTCTTTTTACTCGCTTGATGATTCTTACTGAAAACACTCTCGAGTATCGCCATAATCTCATCCTGATGAAACGCAATGAAATTTATTTCATTTTCCGCTAAAGCTACTAATATTTTAACAACTTCAGTTGGATAAGTTTCAACCATTGTTTTAAGTTGTTCCATAATTGGTGGAATTGCTTCGATATGCTTGGTTTTTTCCAGCACAAATAATAATTGATCAATCGCCCACTGCGAGTCACACTTCCCGGATCCAAACCAATGCCCAAACGCCGACATTTCATTCAAAAAGATTTCCGGACTCGTTGATAAAAAAAGCATTTTGCATCGCTTTTCCCACATTTTTTTTATGCGCTGCATTTCCATAGCTGATAAATTTTCCGTGCTCCCTAATATATCAAAACCGATCATTTGCATTGCTGTCCCTCTTAATTCATCCGGCGCTCTTTTCCAAAAATTTATAAAAATATCCGATTCTAATTCCAGTTTTCCGCGAATATAAAACAACATCAGATGCCAAGCCAATCGCTTATCTTTTTCTTCCGCAACATCCTCAATTTCGTTGACTGCCCGAGCATACTCTGTTTTCAATATTTCAAAAACATTATCATAGGGCTGACACAACAAAATATATGCCTTCCAGGCCACAGCCCAATATTCACGTTCCCTCTCATCTTCCGGGAATATCCGGGTCCGTGCTTTGGCTGACCATTCCGGTTTTACTTTTGCCAGCCAAGGAAACCAACGCCCGTATACCGAATGAATAGCCAAGCTGGAATCTTGCGTATGATCAAGATGTTTATCCAAAATCTTTTCAATTTCAGGCATCATTTCTTCTCTTTTATCCTCTTCAAAATCATCTGTTTGACTCTGGATTTTATTTCTGTAAATCCACCACATATAATTCATAACTGCATGCATGGCTTTTCCGCGGGTAGAATTGATTGAACGGGAATATGGTTCCATGTCATGTGTGTTTTCATATTCACTTGTCGGATCCGAATCTTCGGTTAATGGCTCTAAAACAGTCCAAACGCTTTTCCGTAGCTTTAAGGGGATTAAATTTTTACGCATACCTTCAACCAGGCAGTCTGCTATCTCCCCCCTGGCTTGGCCCCTATCGTCCGCATTTTCCTCTTTTATTTCGCGTGACTGTCGCATCCACTGACCAAGTTCCAGCATAGACGCCCACTCCAGCTTTGTATTGGTATTACGGATCACTTCTTTAAATCCAAATAATATCCAAAATAAATAATTTGAAGTATATGGACTGGTAAGCCGGGTAAATTGCCGTGCCTCGACAGAATACAATTCAGGCCTGGCTTGCACCAAAGACGACAGCATTTGCGCCAATCCTTCCGCAGAAACGTCTCTGACTTCTGCTGATGGTTTCCAAGCGTTTAAAAATTCAACCAGCTTCTCAATTGGCAAGGCGGCTAACTCGTCCAGGGTTTTTGGGCTGGATTCCCATCCCCCCTCCACTACAACTCCGGTGTTTCTCTTTTTCTCCGCTACACCATATTCTTGAACTAATTTCGTATAATAAGGCTGCCATGCCGCTGGCAAAGCTTGGCCAAACCTGGCCAGACAATCCCTTTGCCAGTGCCGGCGAACTTGCTCAGCCTCATCTTTCCCGGGTTTTCTGTACCTCTTGTCAAAATCCGGCCCGTCTTCAACCCATTTTAAGATCATCGCCTGTTTATCCTGCGGTAAAAATCCAAAACCCTTTTCCAGCAGCGGTCCATATTCATCCCAGCATTCACCACTTGCAAATAACGCCTTGTCTGATAAATATTTATCTGTCAGTTCCGGCGCTGACCCGGGACAAAGGCTTAATAAATGAAGCGCTATCCGCTTGAAAAGCATCCATGGTTTCTCGCTTGAAATTTTTACCAAAACATCAATACCTATAGTCGCATCCAATTGCGTGCCTGTCTTTAATATCAAATCGATTAGAATATTTCTAAGCTCGTACATCTCATATTGCATTGGTTTTTCAATCTCCGGGCGCCAAAAAAAAGAATAATCATTATTATTTTCCGGTTCCTCATCCTTGGCTTGTGAATATCTCAATGCCATATCCAACATCTCGCATAGCCATCGGAACACAGGAACACCGGTTGACTTTGCAAGTTCCGGAATAATCTTCTCCGTTATCTCTTTATACCGGGAAATTTCTACTCTTGTTTTCGGATGCGGGCCATCCCAATAGCGCTCTGCGTTTTCTTTGCTCTTCTGCCAGCGAGGATCCGGGAGTATTACCAGCATTTTTTTCGCCAGCCCGAAAGCTTCCTCCGCTTTTCCTGCCAAAGTATAATACAGGACCAGTTCAGCCAAATGCTTGTCAAGCGGATAAAACAAATATTCATTTACCATCCACTTGGCTGCTTTATCTATTAAACTCATAGCTATATCAATCGGCAGATTCAGCGTTGCTTTAACCAAACCATCAATAACATAGACATTTTGTGTGTCAGGGATGATTAAAATAATATCCGCAACTGCTTGGGGCGCTATTTTGGCCATCCGCACTAAATAACCGGATTCCGCCCAAAATGGAAACGTTATGGAACCATCTTCATTTTGTAGCAGCTCCGGGGGACTTCGAAAAACTGATGTATCTTTTAGCCGTGCAAGCCATTTTGGATTAGAGCATCTTTCAAAAAAGTATTTGCGTATAAAATAGACATCAGGAATTTCTTTGTAGAGTTTTTCCGCATCCTTAGAAGTCGGATTATCTTTTTCCAGTAATTTATCCAGTTCGGCAATCAATCCCGAGCTATGATTGCGCAACGCATGTAAAATCCGCTTCAAATAAACATCCATGTCCGACAAGTTTTTTTCCAGATCACTTGGAGTCATTCGCGGAGCATCCAATCTATCTCGGTGCGCTATTTTTTGCAGGGTTCCAGGCTTTACAAACCACTGCAATTCATCTTCTTCTCTCTCTCCTGTTAATTCTTTTAACAACCTCTCTATTTCTTTTTTATGCGCATCATGTTCACCTTGTTTTTTTTCTATATCCAGATAAAGTCTCAACACATCCCTGATACTGCTTTCAATTTCTCTAAGCAAATGCCCCAGCAAATGCGAGCGAGTCTTTAATTCCCCTCCATTTCGTCTTATCCAGCAAATATCCCAATAAAACGCTTCTGCTCCAGGCCCGGCCAGTTCTTTTAAGTCCTCATAGACTTGTCTTTGGATGCCATCTAATTGAAAATTTTGCTGCGGTCCTAGGGGCATCTCTGCTGCTTTTTTGTCCACCTGCTCAGGCAATTTTCCCAGCTCTAATATCTTTTCCAATTTCGCAAGCGTCGCAATTGTGATATTTTTTTTCCCTTTTTCAAGAGCGGAAATATCCGGCTGCTTTAAACCTGTGCGGCGGGCCAAATCTGCTTGTGTCCAACCCTTCTGTTCTCTGGCCTGTTTTATTTTTCTTCCAATTACCTGATTCTCTTCAGCCGGCGCACCTTTAATCCGCTTGTTTTTACCTTTTTTTTGTTCAAGCAGTTCATAAACACGCTCCCACTTGGCATAATAATCCGGCGCCTCACTGGTGCGCTTCCATTCCCGCCGGATTTTCGGCCACACTTCAGTAAATTGCTCTTTTGTGATGAAGGTAAAAATGTCTTTGGGGCGATCATTGCGTGTTAAAACACGGATAATTTTTTTCGGAAAATCAGGATGTTCAGGAATCTTAAGGATTCGCTCCGTTTCCTTCAAGGCATCTTCCGGCAAATCCCAAAAATAATCTCCGATCTTCATGAGAGTTCACCCTCCAAAAACGCGCTCAATTCATCATCTAAATGACGGATAATCATTTTTGATTTGAGTTTGCGGTCATAAATGGCATCAGCATAATCCAAATAATCTTGCTCAAACTTTTGGGTTGAAAATCTCTTGCGCCACCCTATCATCGTTCGCTGATAGGTGCGTGGAATCGTTTTTAAAAATGAATGTAATGGCTCGATCTTTTTGGACAAATAATAGAGATCAATAACATCACGCGGGACATTTCGACCAACAGCTTGCGGTTCTCCATGTCCATTCTTCTCAGGTACAATTCCGGTAATCGCGATTATTTTTTGAAAATAAATCCGATTGACATCATACACCGGTATACCCTTAATTTTCTTAATAAAATTTTCCCTGGTTAGCTGCGGAAGGACATCTTCTACGAAATCAAGTTTCAATGATTCGGAAGTTTTCTCTATAGGGATGGTATAAAAATGAACATTCATTTTCCCGGGATGAGTAATTTCATCCTTGAATTCCGGTTTGTATCCACCTTTTTTTATTTCTTCAAGAATCGAAACAATTTCCCCATAATTAAACTCAAGTGAAAAGAAATCCAGATCGCGTGAAAAACGATGTTGAAGATAAAAAATCTCCAATGCCGTCCCGCCGGCCAAAGCAAAATTCCCGGGATTTTTGGAAAATAAGTTCAAAATTTCCAGATGTAATTTTCGCAGTCTTTTATTCACATCAACACCGCCAACAAAATATAGCTTATATGCTATATTGATTATAGTTTAAAAGCTATATTTTGTCAACTATCCATTGAAGCAAGATTGGCATAAGCCGGCAAATCCCAAGCAGAGCGCCGACCCGCTGCCAAATAGCGCGCGCCTACGGATGCTATCATGGCGGCGTTGTCTGTACACCACTCCACCGGCGGGCTAAAAAACGGGATACCCTCTTGATGTGCGGCCGCAGAAAACGCCTCCCGCAAAGACCGGTTGGCGGCAACCCCGCCGGTCAGTACCAAAGCATGTACCTCATGCTTTTGAATAACCGCCAGGGTTTTGCGTACCAAATCCTCAATAACCGTCTTTTGAAACCCGGCGGCAATCTCTGCCGCCACCAATTCTTTTCCTGCTTTACGACTGCTCTCGAGCAAATAACGAACCGCAGTTTTTATCCCGGAATAGGAAAAATCCGCAGACCCGTCTTTCATACGCGGAAGGGTGAACCGAATACCGGATTGCGGGTGATTCTTGGCTGCCGCCTCAATGGCCGGACCACCGGGATATGGCATCCCCAACAATTTGGCAACTTTATCAAATGCCTCCCCCACCGCATCATCCCGGGTACTGGCCAGCAATTCATACTCCGGAAGATCGCCCGCTGTCACCAGATAAAGATTAGTATGTCCGCCGGATGCAACCAGCCCGACAAAGGGATAGGGTAAAGCGGGATGATTCAATTCCGAAGCAAACAGATGGCCTTCCAGATGGTTAATGCCAATAAAAGGCAGTTGACGTGCAAAAGCAGCTGCCTTGGCCCATGTCAACCCAACCAATAAAGCACCCATAAGACCGGGACCGCAGGTGGCGGCAATGCCGTCAATATCATCCCAGGATAACCCGGCCTGAGAAAATGTCTCATCAATGACCCGGGGTAGATCGCGCAGATGCTGCCGCGAGGCAAGCTCCGGAACCACCCCGCCATAAGGCGCATGCACCTTGAGCTGCGATGCCACAACAGAGGCAAGCACTTCCCGCTGCTCTGTGACCACGGCTGCTGATGTTTCATCACAAGATGATTCAATGCCGAGTATTTTCATAAAGCTTCCGTTTGCCGCCCTTAATCAAACACCACGCCCGGATCGTTCGAACGTGGTGTGGAGATTGTGCCAAGTATTTGTTTTATTCAGACGAGAAACAAAAAAAACCGGATGATTCACCGTAAATGCTGCTTGACGAATCGATTTGCTTTATCCAATAATACCGTTTCATCTGAATAAAACAAACACTTGGCACAATCCATTAAATTATTTTAATCCCCGGCGTAAGCCCCGACTGAAAAAATACCGTTCTTTGGAACGCTGTCACAGCCTGTGAATTTTTATCTGCCATGCAGCAACAAAATATTAATCGCGTCTTTGGCGCGCTCCACCTGAAGATCTCCCTCCAGCTTGATTTTTCTGGCCGCCTTTACGCCTTTTACTTTCCTTACAATTTCCTGACGAACACGGTTGAGAATAAAGTGAAGGTCCTCGTTGAGCTGCGCCTTATTGATCTCAATGTGTTCATCCTTAAGCCATTTCTGAAAAGCATTTTTGAGTTTTTCATCCCTGGTTTTGGGTTTCAATTTTTTCCAGGAGCTTTCAGATACTTTAACATTTTCATGCTCTTTCTCTTCCGCCGACTCGCCTTTGGGATGCAGTTTTAAATAATGCATGGTAAATTCCTCAAAAGCCCGTGCCTTGATGAGCGAGACCATAAACTCATTGGGCCGGTAGGGTTCAACCGTCATATCCGGTGCAATCCCATTGCCATGGATCATCTGTCCTTTGGGAGTTAGATACCGCGCCGTGGTCATGCGCAATGCCGAACCGTCACCCAACGGTACGATGGTCTGAACCGATCCTTTGCCGAACGAATTTTCTCCCACAATAACGCCGAGATTCCAGTCTTGAATG
Organism: bacterium; assembly: GCA_021108215.1. NCBI lineage: Bacteria > bacterium. The sequence continues at coordinate 84,998 of JAIORK010000036.1, forward strand.
GCGCCGGCCACGATCTCCGAAGCGGATGCCGACCCGCGGTTTACCAGGACAGCCAAGGGAATGTCCTTAAAAGGACGCATGGTTGAGGAGAAAAAACGGATATTCTGGGATTTATGCCGGCCTTCGGTGTACACAATCAATTTCCCCTGGGGCACAAAATATTCGGCAATCTCGGCCGCCATGTTAAGCAATCCGCCGGGATTATTACGCAGATCAAGAATAAGGCCTTTCATGCCATTGTTTTCCAATGTCCGCAGCGCTTTGTTGAAATCATCGCCGGTCCGTTCCATAAACTCAGTAAGCCGAATATACCCAATTTCGCCTTCCAGCATTTCATGCCGGATTGACTGAATTTTAATCGTATCACGAATGATGGCGACATCAATCCAATCTTCTTCTCCCCGGCGGCGGACGGTCAATTCACATTTGGTGCCTTTTAAACCGCGCATTTTATGCACCGCATCCATAATCGTGATGCCTTCCGTGCTCTCATCATCAATTTTCATAATCTCATCACCCGGTTGCAGACCCGCCCGGTAGGCCGGTGTACCGTCAATCGGGGTGACAATGGTCAACTGATTGTTGCGAACGGAAATCTCTATGCCTAGACCGCCGAAGCTCCCCTTGGTATCCTGACGCATATCTTTGTAGCTCTGCGGGTCCATAAACTGGCTGTAAGGGTCCAGCTCAGCCACCATGCCTTTGATTGCGCCGTAGACCAGATCTTTCTGGTTTATTTTTTCCACATCAACATAATTATTTTTAATCAGGGACATGGACTGAATCAGCGGGCGCAGACTTTCATAGCTGTCTTCCGACAGGCTGATATCCTCGCTGGTAGACCGGGATGCGCCGGAAAGCCAGCCCCCGAAAAATCCAAAAAGACTGAGTGATAATACCGTTGTGGTAATCCAAAGGGTTTTCTTTAAATTCATCATGTAAAACTGCCTCCTGAAAATTATCCGACTGATAAAAGAATCCGTACCGCTTAACTATCGAATTACTCAAAAAAAACCAAGGTTTTTCAACAGCGATTCAAAAAAACGCCACTATTTTTCAAGCCAACTTGAGGGATTCAGCGCTTTGCCCCGTTTTCTGATTTCAAAATACAAGACTGGCCCTTTCCAGGTACCGGATTCACCAAGCGTCCCGATGGCCTGTCCTTCCTTGACCGTATCGCCTTCATTCACCAGGATTTTCCGAAGATGGGCATAGACGGTATTGTAGCCGCCGCCATGATCAAGAATAATCATTCGTCCAAAACCTTCAAACCATTCGGCAAAAAGCACCTGACCCTGGCCAACGGAAATCACATTTTGACCGATAGACCCTTTGATGTCAATTCCTTTATTATAGATATATGTATTAAAACGCGGATGGCGTGATTTACCAAATTTTGTGACGACTCTTCCCCGTGTCGGCCAGGATAAAGTGCTTTTTCTTTTGGCAAACAGCTTGCCATATTGGGCAATACGCTTCTGAATCCTGGACGCCCGCTTTTTCAGCATCGTAATCAATCGGTTTAATTTTTTAGAAGCAGCATCCAATTCACGAGCAGCTTTTTCATGCTGGCCCCGCTCCCGGCGGACACCTTTTAAGATTTTTTCCCGTGTATGCTTGTGCTGTTTTATTTTCCCCAGCGTCCGGCGCGAGGCCGTTTCCATTTCTTCACTTTTTTGTTCCTCGCGTATAAGCTGCCGGGTCCGTTCCAGCAGCATTTTCCGCTCCAGATTCAACCGCTCAACCACATAAGCATTTTGCGCGGCAACAACATGAAAAAATTTCATACGGCTCAATGCCTGCGTCATGGTCTGGGAGGTCGCCAGCACCCGCCAGATACCGCTCTGGCGTTCCCGGTAGATCATCCGCAGCCGCGCAGCCAAAAACTGCTGCATGCGCTTGATTTCCGATTCTGTTTGCGTAATCTGCGTTCGAATATCTATAACTCGGTTTTTGACCAATGCGAGATTGTCGAGATTATCCTGGTGCGCTTCCTCAGCTTCCTCCATTTTTTTTCCTATGCGCTGGATATCCCGAAGAATGGAGCGTTCCTGTTTCTTCTGTTTACGGATGACTTGGCGTTTCTGCTGAATTTTTTTCTTTACCGCGTTTAAATCTTTACGTTCCTGTTGAATATTTTGCTTGTAGGTTTTTAATTCCAGCTGGGCATCCTGCATGGTGGCGGCTTGGGAAACCGCACAGGGTAGAAATAAAAAAAAGAAAGCGGACACCCACACCTTCATTCGTCCAACCGCCTCCCAACGGAAACCAGGCTCCCGACCAGACCCAGCAAGCATCCCGCTGCAATCAGAATACCGCTTCCGCTCAACACCAGCTGCTGGATATTGGCGGGCAGCAAGGACGCAAGATCAATGCCCAACTCGTTATGGGTATAATATTGTAAAACCGCCCAAATGGTATAAAGCAACCCCGTGGCAATCACGCCGCCGGTTGTCCCCTGAATCATTCCCCAAAGCACAAACGGCCCTTGAATAAATCCGTTGGTGGCGCCGATCAGCCGCATGATGCGGATCTCTTCCTGACGGGCATAGACCATCAAACTGATAATATTGGCAACAATCACCACCGCCGCCACGACCAAACTTACGGTCAAAATCATGACCGCCAACTTTATAAACTGTAACGCCTTGAGCAGACGGTTGACATCACCCCCGCCGTAACCAACATCTTCCACTCCGGGAAATTTTTTCAACCAGGCGATAAACCGTTCTACATTCTCAGGCGTTTTTTCCATAAGATTGATGCGGACAGAAGACGGCAGCGGATTGTTTCCCAATACTTTGAGCAAATCCTGTAAGGCTGCGTCTTCAGAAAACTCGGCCAAAGCCTGCTCGCGTGAAATAAACCTGGCCTCAATCACCTGCGGATGATCCTGGATTTTTGTGATAAAACCCGGTATTTCAGATTCCCGGGCGGTTTGATCCAGAAAGAGTACCACTTCAATTTTATTTTCAATAAATTCGGTTAATTTAATCATACTGATATTCAAAATCAACACCATGCCCAATGCCATCAAAGACATGCTCATGGCACCCAAAGAAATGGCATTGAGACGCTTGGCGCGAAACAGGCTGCGAAAGGCTTCCTGAATTAAAAAACTAATTGCCATGGGATCTGTTCCTTTCCCCGTGCACAAGACCCTTGTCCAAAAAAAGCGTCCGCTTCTTCATTTTCTGGATAAAATTCAAATTATGGGTGGTACACAAAACAGTTGTCCCGCCCTCGGTCACCTGTTTGAGCTGCCGCATCATTTCCCATCCGGTTGCAAAATCCAGATTACCGGTCGGTTCATCTGCCAATAAAATCGGCGGATCATGCACAATGGCGCGCGCCAGCACCACCCGCTGCATTTCTCCGCCGGATAAATGCCAGGGCATCACGCTTTTCTTCCGGGTGAGTCCCACACGGTCAAGCGCCTGATTGACTTCCCGCGTCAACGTCCGGCCGGTATATCCAAGAATATGCAAGGTCATGGCTACATTTTCCGCCACCGTGCGGTCATACAGGAGTTTAAAATCCTGAAATACAACCCCGATTTTTCTGCGGAAATAGGGCAGTTGATTTTGTTTGAGTTTGGCCACGTTTTGTTCGAAAACAATCACTTGGCCTTTGGTGGCAAGTATCTGGCGGCTGATGAGACGGATAAGCGTACTTTTGCCTGCGCCGGAGGGTCCGGTAATCATGACAAATTCTCCCCGGTCAATACTCAGAGTAACATCATGCAGCGCTTTGTATTCATTTTGGTAAGTCATAAAGACATGATGAAATTGGATCACAAAAAAACTCCTTGGTCGTGTTGTCCGATTATAAGGCGTACCGCCCCTTGCGTCAATCACTGACCGGCGGTTCACTTCCACCTCCCCAGCCGGGTCCGATCCTGCCATGACTTTGTTTTCGACATACAAAAGCGAAATAACCGCAATTTAACAAAAGCACTGCTTGGCAAAAATTGTTCTTTGACTCTTTATGACGCCTTGTATTCCGAAAACAAAATCATGGCAAGATAATGACGACTGCCAAAGTTCCGCTATGTTTATTTGTCATCGTCAGCCGGGTGCAGGCTTTTTTTCAAAAAGCGAAATGACTTCTGTAAATAAAAGTGTATGAAAAAGATTGTCGTTATCCGGCAGTTTCGATAGGCGTGGTGGTATGACATCAGTTTGAAAGCACTTTGCTTTTTGAAAAAAAGCCTGCACCCGGCTGACGAATAAAAACATTTACAATCCGCAACGATCAAAAGCAGTTTGCACGCTCGTCCGTGCCCGCTCACGCAGTACTGCCACCCGGCGATGCAGGATGCGTGAAAGACCCGGCAACTGTTCCAGCAGCATTTTCAAATCAATTTCTTTTTCATTGGCAACCGGCTGCCCCAATTCATTCATGAGATTGGCTATTTTTCGGTCTTTGCCAAATCCCACCACCACTGCACCTGCCAGTGCGCCCAGAACCAACCCGTGATAGCGCATGCTAAACACCAATTGGGCATCCCGAAAATAGCGGACCGGTTCCGACTCTTTTTGAAATGTACCGGTCATTTTCGAAAACCCGCAGTTCCTAAAAAAAGGCAGACGCCTTATCCGGTCCAGCAATTCGGCATCTCCGCGATTTCCCAGAGAAACAAAGTGTAACTCCCGGCCTTTTTGGTCTGACGCCTGTTTAAGCAGTTCCAACCAATCCGGCACTTTGTTTTCCAGCCAATCAGCCCGCAAACAAACCATCCATTTTTTGGCTTTGGTTTTCTCCAGACCGGGCAGCAACCAAACCAGGTCTGCTCCCAAAAAAAGGTTCTTGGGTGCCACTCCCCTGGCATGGCACCATGCCATACCCGCCTGGTCCCGCGGCACGATAAAATCCACTTTAGACAAAACTATTTTGGCGGCCCACCGGTTCCAGATATGCTTTAAAGGGCCGAACCCCTGACCCAGCAGCAGCGTACGCTTTCCCATGCGCTGGGCAAGCCCGATGATTCCCAGATAATACAGCGGTGATAATGGGCCGGACACATCCTGCAACAGCCCGCCCCCGCCGGATATGAGCACATGGCATTTTTTCACTTCCCGGTAAATCACGCGCAGATCCCATCGCGGTACATGCCGGATATTGAATTCAGCCGATTGCTCCTGTTGCACCCGGTCCAATACGGTCACATGATGGTCTGTGTTGGAAAAAAGCCGAATAATTCTTTTTAAAATCAATTCATCACCCGTGTTGCCGAATCCATAATAACCAGAAACAAGAATTCTCATCGCCGGCTCCGCCAACGCTCCATTGACCGGACCGCCATCATCAGCAGCATCCCGTTGAACAGGCCCAAGCCGACACCCAAGAGCGTTCTCAACAGACTGATATGCAAAGGGGTGTGAATATGACAAAATGTATTGATAATCGAAATTTGACCAATCAATCCGATTACCAGACAAACCCGGGGCCAAACCCGCTCTTGCTTGGCGGACATTTTCAGGCCCATCAATCCAAGTAATAAAAAAGGATGTCCGATAAAAAATTCCTTCCACCGGGGCCGGATGCCGAACAGGGTTTCCATGCTCTCGCGCAAATTCATCTCAAAAACGCTGACAGGAAACCAAGTGACATTGCCGGACCGTACCAGCATGATAAAAATACCTGCGCCTAATAATACCATCGCACCCAGTGTCCAGTAACGATTCTCCCCCTGCCAACGCGCCTTCCACCAATGTCCGTCTGTGATGCCGGGAAATAAATAAATCGCCGCAACCATGAGCGGCACCACATACGCCGCTTTCACGCCAAAAAACATATCCAAACGGTGAATAAAGTTGGTTTGGAATAATAAAACACCGATCCCCAATCCTGCCAGAATATTGATCAAAACAATCAGCAAAAAAGATTTAACCGGTTTTGAAAAAACATCCTGCCGGGCGGTTTCCGCCGGGGAGGTATAGGACGGCACCAGCATAATGCTTATCAACGGCACCAGACAAGCAACCAGCCAGGCGCTTATCTTCCCTCCCCATGCCGCCGACCCCTCAAAATGAATAATCAATAGGGCTGTCACAAATACCACCGCGCTCCAGCGAAAGTACATCGGCCGCAACCGGATTGTCAATACCCGGTCTACCTGCTCATCCTGACCGGAAAAACCGACCGCCCATAAGGCGATCTGCCAAATAAAAAGAAACGCCAGCGCACCGAGCCCGCCATAAAGAATTCCCATGGCAAGATGTCCGGTGCGGCCTTTGTGCGCCGGTGTTGCCGCACCGGTTTGAAAACCCCTCCCGGCCAGATCAATTTTCAGGCTATTAAAAAAATGCACGCTTTGTGCAAAAGACCAGCCCTGGGGAGGTTCTACATAAATAAAATTCACCCCCCGCTCAACCACCGCCCGCAGCAGCCTTTGCTGCAGCCGCTGGGGTGTATAGCGGGCAGCCGTCCGGCGCAGGACACAATGGGCACGCAGTATCTGACGGCGGGAATATTTTTGAAGTGCTGCCCGGCCGAGGCGCGGCAGGTGAAACTCCGGGACCGCCATCACCGGTTTACGCAGCCAGGGAGTTTTCATATAAGAGCTGAAAAAATTATTGGCATGCATTCCTCCGTTCCAAAAAGGGACCACACTGTCCGGCTGAAGCGAATAAATGGCACGGGTAAATTGATTTAAATCATGGGTTTTTCCCCAATCGCCGACCGGCAATAACAAAGCGCTGCGGAATCCCTCTGGAATGGGTCCTGAAGGGATTTCCAATATAAACCGGTTGGGCTCAATTTTTTCAATGGGTGCGGGCAGGCGGATATCGCAGATAAATACATTTTCCCGGATGCGGATTTGAAGCGCCTCCATGCCGAACTGTCCGGTTAAATAAATGGTGGCATTGCTGGTCAACTGATTATCCGCCAGACGGATTTCCATCAGGTCTTTCTCCGGATGCCAGGCTTCCGCCAAACCATAGCGGATCATATCATCCAGGGTGTAGGGAACGCGCATCAATGTCGTGACCCCGGCGGCCTGGAGTTTTTGCAGCGCTTCCGGGTCAGTGCGCATGGCTTGTATCAAACGGTTTTCCGGGAAGGCAATTTCGATGCTGCGCGGCCGGGTCTCGATATCAAAACGCTGGAAAGCGAGCACCGCAATCACAGCCAACGCCATGGTAATCAGACAGGTCGCAACAAAACGTTCAACCAGCCGGGGACCTGGCTGTGATCGGATCATGGTTGGGATGCCGCAGGTGTCAATTGCAGCTGACGGCGCCGGGCCCGTTTTTGCTTCCATTTGGCCCGCTTGTGTTCTTCAAAGGTCTCAGAAAAAACATGGGTCCCATCCGGCCGAACCACAAAAAAAAGATACTCGGTTTGCGCCGGAAAAGCAGCTGCGCGCAGGGCATTGAGCCCGGGATTACCAATCGGTCCGGGCGGCAATCCCCGATGCCGGTAGGTATTGTAAGGTGATTGGGTTTCCAGATCTTCCAGACTCAGTGCACCGCTAATACGCCCCTGGCTGTACAGCACGGTCGCACAGGATTCAAGACGCTTGCGTTTTTTCATCCGATTATAAAAAACCGAAGCAACAACCGGCTGTTCCGGTTTCGCCCGTACTTCCCGCTCGATAATGGATGCCATGGTTGTCAATTTCAAAAGGTCCGCACCCTGGGCTTTGCCCCCGGCAATCAATTCAGGCGAGAGCTTGCTCCGATACTGACCCACCATCTGTTTGGCTATCTGACGGGCAGTCATGCCTTTGGTAAATTGATAGGTATCCGGAAATAAAAAACCCTCCAATGTCCGTCCGGGAATTTCCCATGCTTTGACAAGCCGGGCATCGGTGCCAACCGTTAAAAAATCCTGCGCTGATACCAAGCCGGCTTGTTCTAATTTCTGAGCAATCTGCCCCATGGTATACCCTTCCGGAATGGTGACCGCATGGCGAACCACCTCGCCAGTCTCCAGTTTCCGCACGACCTGGGCCAGATTGGACTTGGGTGCAAAGGCGTACTCACCTGCTTTGAGCCTCCTGGCAGCTCCGGTCAAAATCGCATACACACGAAAAGCCTCGGCACTGCGAATAATTCCCGCCTGCTCAAGCTTCTCCCCAATCACGATCGTGCCGGAGTGCAAAGGAATCACGACAGTTTTTTCCGCTTCACCCGCCAGTCCTGACCAGAGATAAAGCCCCCCGAAAATAGTCATACTGCCTAGAAAAACACAGCCCAAGAGCAAGCTGTAAAAAACAGTCTTCTTAGATAATACCCACTGCACAGTAATCCCCTTCATGCTTTCTCAGAATCATTTCTCCAACAGGACGGTTTCCCGCCTGCTCTACAATACTTTTTTTTATACCATATCCCGCGCGTCTGCACAATGCAGTCCGCGCCTTTCCCCTGCACACCTTCCGAGACAGCCTTGATACAATTAATTCATGCTGTTTTTTAAAATTAAGGATATTCCTCGCAATGCTTAGCGCGCGATCGCCAGCTTGCCGCAGCGTTCCCGCCCGGCCTTATCCCGGATAATATAAATGTACACACCCGATGCCACCGGCTTACCCTGTTGGTTGGCCATCCCCCATTGCGCCTGGCCGGTATTGCCCGGATAACTGGTCATGCCGCCATGATCGTTTGCCCCGGATTCCAGTGTATAAACCAGTTGGCCGTCTATACTGAAGAGCCGAATCGTCGCATCTTCGGTCAAATTCTGAAAGACAATACGTTTTTGCACCCAGGGCAGATCACCTTTCCAGGGATTGGGATAAATAATCACATCTTCCAAATCAGGTGCCGACCGCCGGGGTGTACTGGTCAGCGTAATCGTCGATGTCACTGTGATCGTCGGACTCATGGTATACGTGGGAGTTATGGTCCTGGTCTGCGTGATGGTAAAGGTCTGGGTCACGGTGAGTGTCTGTGTAATGGTGGCGGTGTGCGTGATCGTTGATGTCTCGGTAATCGTCGGGGTCACGGTCGGCGTGTGAATCGGGGTATGCGTACGGGTCAAGGTAATTGTCGCGGTCTGGGTAATTGTCGGAGTCACCGTAACCGTCGGGGTGACTGTATAGGTCGGGGTCTGTGTCATTGTATGCGTAATGGTCGGGGTCACGGTCCGGGTCGCACTGGCTGTCAGGGTGGGAGTCGGGGTCGCGGTCAAGGTTATGGTCGGGGTTGAGGTCCGGGTCGCACTGGCGGTTAGGGTGGGAGTCGGGGTCGCGGTCAAGGTTGTAGTCGGGGTTGAGGTCGGCGTTGCGGTCAGGGTAATCGTCGCGGTCGGCGTCGCAGTCGGTGAAGCGGTATACGTGCTGCTCGGGCTTGCCGTGGGTGTAACTGATGATGTCGGCGTACAGGTCGGCGAAGGCACTACCTCACTGACATAAATACAAGCCCGGTATGAAATACTGTAGTCCGGCGCACCAAAAGGATTGTCAAAAGAACCATAGGTCCACACACGAACCTGGCAGCGATTCGGATCCACATCATTATACGCTCCCACTTCAGTCGTATTACTGCTGACCTGGTAGGCCAGCCAATAGGTCGTACTATTGGTCACGGAAGTATCTGAAACAGTAAATGTATTCCAACCTGTGACCAGCGCCTGCGACCCGCTTTCTGCCAAACGTGTACTGGGAAGTCCTCCGCTGTTACTGTAGATGGCCACCCGGCCATTGGCGCTAGCCGGCACAGATACATATAGATGAATCCGGTTGATGTTGCCGGTTGCCCCGCAGGTGAAATAGGTCGCCACGGCCTCATTTAAAGACATAAGTAATGTCAACGTTCCGGTCCCGGTCTCGCCAAAAGAAACCGCCTGCGCGGCAATTGGCAAACATAACAAAGTCAGTCCAACCAAAAAAATATTTTTTCTCATAGAACTCCTTACTCCAGGAACGATCAGCTTGCCTGGCGAATGCCGGGCGACCGTTCCCTACACTCCCGGTTCCCTATTTTGTAATGGCAATTTTGCCAATGATGCTTCTGGTTCCGCGTTCATCTTCCACCTTGAGGTGCAGATAATAAATACCCGAACCAATATCCTGCGTATTAATTTCTGTGATTCCAAAATCACCCCGATCCACAGGTGTGTCTTCTACACTTAAAACCTGTTCGCCTACAACATTGTATACCAGCAAGGTTACTTTTCCAGTTCCGGAAAAAGCATACGCAATGCGGACAAATGCTTTGCCCGGCTGCGGATAAGCTTGAAATTCATCCTCTGCCAAAGTCAGTGGCACTTGCGTCGACGTCACGGTAATCGTTGATGTAGGCGTGCTGGTTGGGGTGATGGTTGGTGTAGGCGAAATAGTCGGTGTCATCGTAATCGTCGGTGTCCCAGTTGCGGTTCTTGTGGCTGATGGTGTCGGGGTAACAGTCGCGGTCATGGTTGCGGTTCTTGTTACTGTCCGGGTCGATGTAATAGTTGCTGTCGGTGATACCGTAGGTGTAAACGTCCGTGTTCCGCTTATGGTCGGCGTAGAGGTTGGTGTGATCGGGCTGACATTAAGTGAGTTGACAATATTAATTTTGCCTGCGCCCACCACACGCGCATCCCCGCCTTCGCAACCGTTGGTAATGAGTGTTTTTAATTGGGCCGATGTGCGCGTGGAATCTTGCAAGAGCAACAGTGCAGCCAAACCGGCTGCTTGCGGCGAAGCAAATGAGGTCCCATCCACCGGACTCCATCCACCGCCCCGGGCAGTGCAGGTCACACCGCCATCCGGCTCCCAACCGGTGGCATATTCAATCAAGGCACCGCCGGGTGCAACGCAATCCACCAACCCGGATGGATCGCTCCAATTGGAATAATAGGTAACTCCGTCCAATGAGTGGGTCGCTCCCACATTGAAGACCGAAGCATAACAACCGGGATAGACCGGAGTTATCCGCATATTATAATTACTGTTCCCGGCTGAAGCGACCATCAGAATACCGGCGCTATCGGCATTGGTGACCGCCGTGCTGATGACTGTAGAATCCGTTGTGGTCTCCAGACTCATATTCATAATATCCGCGCCATTAAGCCGGGCATAATCAATCCCGCTCGCAATATTGGAAAATGTACCGCTGGCTGAACTATTAAGCACTTTGACTGGTAAAATCTTTATCCGGCTATCCCAGGCTGTCCCGGCCACACCGGAAGTATTATCCACCAAAGCGGCGATCGTACCTGCCACATGCGTACCGTGACCGCGCACATGGGTCCCGCCGATCCACTCATTATCATCATCTGTGTCGCTGTTGCCGCTAACATAATTCCATCCGCTCAGCAGCCTGCCGGACAGGTCGGTATGATCGTCATCCACCCCGGTATCCAACACTGCCACAACGATTTGGGAGGCAGCACTAAAATAATATCCAGTATCAATCGCATCATCCCCCTGAGTACGATGAAGCCACCATTGCGACGACCCGTCTGCATAATAGGTGTCATCAATGCTGCTCAATGCCGTATAGGACGTGGATAGAGCACTGGCATACACCAGACCATTGGGTTCAATATTTTCCACCAACGGATTTTGTTTATATTCCGCTATTGCGGCCTGCACATCTTTACCTGCCGGCAGTTCAACCAATTCCCACCCGGCAATCACCTGTTGGCGTACGCGGGTTTTAAAATGTTTATGAAATGCCGCTTTGGCCTCACCTTGCGATACTGCCGCAGCACCAACTTGTTCATTAAACATTTTTCTGTCAGCCGCTGTAAAATTATCCCGGAACTGAATAAGCAGCTCTCCTTCCACATACTCCGGCAAGTCCCGGCCATGCCGGTCTGCCAGAGCAGGTGCCGACATTTTTTTTACAGGTGATGCTGCATAACTCAAACCTGCCAGACCGGCTATTATAACCATCACCAGAAAAAGCACTGTTTTTTTTAGCATGGAATCCTCTTTTCTAATTTATCGTGCCATTAACTTTTTTTAGATTTTCGTGTCACGATCATCACAAGTGCCTATCCAACCAGACTAATGGAAAAAATCATAAAAATCACTCATTTTCTTGAATAGATCCCTGTTTATATAGTATAGCAATCCCCTGCAACGCTTTCAAGTTCTCCGGTGAAAACCTTTCTTTCCTATTTACAAATTCCGGCTTCATACCTATAATAACGCCATATTCAAATTCAAGTATTAAAGGGGGCTTTTGCCATGGCGATGCATTCCCACCGCCGTTCCGACAATAATCTGGGAACCACTAAATCAGGCATTGAACCAACTGTTGCAGGTGCTTTGGCGTATTTACTCTGGTTTATTTCCGGTATTTTCTTTTATATTCTTGAAAAAGATAACCCCTTTGTCCGTTTTCATGCCCTGCAATCCACCATGCTTTTCGGCGGACTGTTTGTCATAATCATGATTCTCAAAGTCATCCCGGTCCTGGGATTTATTCTTAATTTTTTCCTGTCGATTGCCGCTTTTTCAGTCTGGCTTTTTATGATGGTCAAAGCTTCTCAGGGCATCGCCTTCAAGCTCCCGGTGATCGGGGATATTGCTGAAAGAAACATCTAAGCCTGCATGGTGTTGGTCTGCCTCACTGAATCCGGAGAAAATTGCTGATGATCAACGGGAAAAAAATCGCTGTCGTTTTACCGGCCTACAATGCATCAAAAACACTGGAAACCACCTATCATGAAATCCCCAAAAATATTGTTGATGAATGTATTCTTGTTGATGACCATAGCATTGATCAAACCGCTAAATTAGCTGAATCATTGGGCATCGAAACCCATATCCACAACGCCAACCGCGGCTATGGCGGTAATCAAAAAACCTGCTACCGCACCGTCCTGAGCAAAAACATTGATATCGTGGTCATGCTCCACCCCGATTACCAGTATACGCCCAAACTTTTACGCTCGTTGTGTTCCCTCTTGGCGGACGATGTTTATGAAATTGTACTGGGGTCAAGAATCCTGGGCAGCGGGGCTTTGCTCGGCGGCATGCCGGTCTATAAATATATTGCCAACCGCGTACTTACGCTGCTGGAAAATTTATTATTGGGCGCCAAGCTTTCCGAGTACCATACGGGATACCGCGCCTATAAGCGTGAGGTCCTGGAAAAAATTCCTTTTGAAAATTTTTCCAATGATTTTATTTTTGACAATCAGTTTTTAATCGCCGCCATCCAACAGGGAATCTCCATCGGCGAGGTATCCTGCCCCACCAAATATTTCAAAGAGGCATCTTCGATTAATTTTATGCGCAGTTCAAAATACGGCCTGCTCTGTCTCTGGTATGCTTTCTGGGCGGGCTGGACCCTGATCCCCCGGCGGATCGCGCGGTTCTTCAAGATATTGTTCTGAATATTCAGCCCCACGGCAATTCCATTTATTTTCCGCATGTCAGAAATCCTGTGTCCCTTTCAAAAATAAAAACCGCAAAAGACCGGATATTCCAAGTGGGTTTTACGGTCAGCCCGGGAAATGATTTTTCTTCTTTAAAGCGCTTTTTTATTTTTGAAAGGGACACAGGCTTTCTGAATGCAATATTCAAAGTAGTATCAGCAAATTAAGCCGGCGCATTTTACAAGACCAAGTATGCTGGTTGGAAATTCCCGAACACTCAAGTCATCCTGAAGGTTTGCATCCTTTTTAAAATAAAAACAAGCAAAAAAGGATACCATGTTCCCCTTTGCTATTGTGCAGGCCCGGAACAAATCCAGATATTCATTCAATACATTTTTTAGTTTAAAAAGGATGCAAACCTTCAGGATATTCTTAAATTAATCGTTTCGAGTCCATCCAGGTTTGCAAAATAATCGCAGCCGCCAGTTTGTCCACCACCTGCCGCTGCTTGGGACCGGACATGCCGCTTTGTGTCAATACCCGCTGGGCCGCGACAGTACTGAGACGCTCATCCACAAACTCAACCGGAACCGTACAGCGCTCCTGGAGTCTGTTGCCAAAAGACCGGACCGTCTCCGCTGCGGTTCCCTCTTGGCCTGACATATGTTTTGGCAGACCTACCACCACGGTTGCAACCTGCTTTTCCTGAATAATCGCAGCAATCTCTTCCATCACCTTGTCCTTGCGGTTGCGAAGCGTGGCCAATGGCTGTGACGTAATCCCCAGCGGATCGGAAATCGCCACCCCGATACGCCGAACGCCATAGTCCAGCCCGAGAATACGCGCTTTCGCCATCACATTTTCCCTGAGCGCAGTATGGCAATAATCAATAAAAGCCCGAACAATCCTGCCAGGAGAAAACCGATCAAACCCAAAATTGAAAAACCGCCCCACTGCGGTCCCACCTGAGAAGCCAAAATAAGCGAAGAACCGATAATCAATGCGGCGACCACCAGCGCAAAAGAGACACGATTGCCGGTACGATCAATATTATGCTGCAACCCTTCCAGCCCTTTGTGCTCAAACTCCATTTTAAGCTTGCCGTGTTGAAGTTTCCCCAACAGGTCCTGCATCTGGTTCGGAAGTCCGGATAAAAATCGGTACAGCTCCTGTAGCCGGTGATAAAACTGTTCAACAATTTGACGCGGTTGATACCGCTTGAGAATAATTTTTTCCGCAATGGGACGGGCGGTATCAATGAGATTTAATTTAGGATTGAGTTTTCTGCCCACGCCTTCGGCACCCAGGAATGTCTTGGCCAAAACAATAAAATCCGGGGGCAACGTTATTTTAAATTTGGTGGAAAGCCCCACCAAATCCTGCAATGCCCTGCCAAAGGATATTTTTTCTATTGGCACATCATAATACTGCTCAAGAAAAATGCCCACCTCGCGTTTGAGCAGGCGGCGGTCAATCCCCTCTTCCACGGTTCCCAGACGCAAATAGGCATCCACCAAATTATCGACATCCTGTTCCTCCAGTGCCAGCAGCATATCTGTAAACGCGGCAACGGTTTCATTGTCCAGCCGCCCGACCTGCCCGGCATCCAAAAAAACCAATGCATTGTCTTTCGCAAGAATAAAATTCCCGGCATGCGGATCTGCATGAAAAAAGCAGTCCTCCAGCGTCATTAAAATATAGCCGTCAAACAGGGCTTGGGCGATCTCCTTTTTCTTTTGTGCCGGGGTCGTCGCAGGTATTGCAGATAGTTTAATCCC
Source organism: bacterium (assembly GCA_021108215.1). Lineage (NCBI taxonomy): Bacteria > bacterium. The sequence goes on from JAIORK010000036.1 coordinate 100,036, forward strand.
GTCAATATATTCCAATGTCAGACATTTGCTTGTGGTTAAATTCCAATACACTTCGGGAAAACGATATCCCGGCCGTTTTTTAAAATTCCTTTTAAATCGCCCCAGGTGTCTGGCTTCAATCAAAAAATCCAATTCTTCATGAATAATCCTTTCAAATTCGTCCACAAATTCCACCGGGCGGCGCGGCAAATCACTGTTTTCAATATTTTCCCATGCCTTGGCCATGAACCGCAGAATTTCAAGGTCTGATTCAACCTTCCGCTTCAATCCCGGACGCTGTATTTTGATAACCACTTTTTTATTTTGCCTGGTAACGGCGTGATGGACCTGGGCAATCGAAGCTGCGGCAAAAGGTGTCTTGGAAAAAGATTTAAAGTGATCGGAGACCGCCCCCCCCAACTCCTGCCGGATGACTTGTTCCGCACTGGGTTCGGTAAACGGCGGTACCCGGTCCTGGAGCTTTGACAACTCCTGAATATATTTATCCGGAAGAATATCCGGACGCATGGAAAGCACCTGACCCATTTTAATAAATGTCGGCCCCAATTCTTCCAGCATCTGCCGTACCCGTGTGGGGGTTGACGCTTTCTGCTTCTGGCGCCGGACAATCCGTTCCTTGGCAGGTAAATAACCGCCTAAATTTAACCGGCCGATTAAAAACCCAAATCCGTGCTTGGTCAACACGGTCAGGATCTCACCAAACCGGTTAAAATCCTGGATCGTGCTGCCTATCTGGCTTAACGGAATCATTTACCGGCGGATTTCTTTTTTGCCGATGATTTGGCCGCAGTCTTTTTCTTGGCAGGTCCGGTTGGCTTGTTTTTTTTTGCCACTTCCCGCTCCAATTCATGAATACGCTTTTCCATTTTTTTCAACTGCACCTGTGTGGCGACATTCACTTTGGTATAAACTGTATTCACCTGCGTGTGAATATTTTTCTCGACATCTTTGCGTGTGCTCTCAGCCCGCCGCATCATCTCTTCGGCCAATTTCCGGCCTTCCTTCTCCCGAATCTTTCCCTGCGCGATCAATTCCGTAACAATTTTTTGGGCGCGATCCTTGGACAAACTCAACGCACCCACTCCTGCCAAAAACACTTTTTTCATTGTATCCATTCGACTGCCTCCTTGAAAAAATGTATTTGCATGTTCCTGAAAAAACAAACTTGAAGCTGCTATCCTCTCCAAGCCTGTGCAAGCTAGTGAGCAAGTATGCTGCCAGGATCCGGATGATCAGGCTTTTCCCCACCCTGTTTGGTCATCACCTTTTTATTTATTCACACCCCCGGCTTGCACAATGTCCTTTGGCAGCTAACGCGATCATTAGCTTGTGCAGGCTATCCCGCATACGATTCCCAGGGGATGCAACCACTCTCCGTACCGAATATCGCACTTCATGACATCTTTTCCGATTATCAGTTTTTTTACCCTGTCACCATTTTTTCCAGCACCGCCGGTGTGGCGGCCAAAGCCGCCTTGAGCTTTTCCGGATTCTTACCGCCTGCCTGCGCAAAATCAGGACGTCCCCCGCCCGAACCCTCGATCACTTTGGCGATCTCACGAATCAAATTTCCGGCATGCACTTTTTTATCCAGTAAATCTTTTGTCACTGCCGCAATTAAGGTCGCCTTGCCGTCTTCCGCCGTGCCCAAAACAATCACACCGGAACCGATTTTTTGTTTAAGCGCATCTGCCGCCGCACGCATGGCGTTCATATTAAATCCCGGCAGCTCAGCGGTAATACAGGCAATACCTTTAATTTTGGTCGCTTGGTGAATTAAATCATCGACACTCGTACTGGCATGCTTGATCATATTTTTTTCTTTTTCTTTTTCCAGTTCCTTAACCCGGACCATTAATTTTTCCACCCGGGCCGGAACTTCTTCCTCAGAAGTATGTAATGTTTGACAGACATCACGCACAACATTTTGTTGCCGCTTGATTTCGCGCAATGCATTCTCGCCTGTTACCGCGACAATGCGCCGGACACCCGCAGCCACACTGGATTCCGTCACAATCTTCATCAAGCCGATCTCCCCGGTATCCCGCACATGGGTTCCGCCGCAGAGTTCTTTGGAATACGCATCCACCTGGACCATCCTGACTCGATCACCATATTTTTCTCCAAACAGTGCCATCGCGCCTTTGGATTTGGCCTCCTCAATGGAAAGCTCCTGCGTATCCACTTGGACATTTTCCAATATTTTTGTATTAACGATGTCCTCAATACGATCCAATTCAGTAACTGTCACCGCCTGAAAATGGCTGAAATCAAAACGCAAGTCCTGGGAACGCACCTCTGATCCGGCCTGTTCAATATGCTTCCCCAAAACCTGTCGGAGTGCGGCGTGCAGCAAATGCGTGACAGTATGATTCCGGGCAATGGCCGTGCGTTCACCGCTTTTCACTGCTACCTGAACCGACTCATTGATCGCGAGACTGCCCCGCTTCATCATTGCAAAATGAAGAAAATGTCCTTCCGGTGTTTTTTGTACATCCGAAATTTCCGCCAGCATTTCATGATTCGACAACTCACCCTTGTCCGCCAACTGGCCGCCGGATTCAGCATAAAAAGCGGTGGTATCCAGTATCACGACCACCTCATCGCCTGCTTTGACATTTTTGACGGCTTGCTCTTTTTGCAGCAATGCGAGAACCTTGCCCTTCACGATAAGATTCGTATACCCGGCAAAATGAGTAGGAACAATTTTGGATGTCAAAATGCTCATAGCCGGAGAAATCACCCGGTCCCCGCTGCCGGCCCAAGCTGAGCGGGCGCGGTCACGCTGCGCCGTCATCTCCCGGTTAAAACTGTTTTCATCAATACCCAGTTTGTGTTCTTGGGCAATTTCCCGGGTCAAATCCAGCGGAAATCCGTAGGTATCATAAAGTTGAAAACATTGTTTCCCGGAAATAATGGTTTTGCCGGTTTTTTTTACCTCGGCAATCGTATCATTTAAAATCGCCAACCCGGAATCAAGTGTATGCTGAAAACGTTCTTCTTCGCTTTTGACCACCGAGACCACGTGCTCCCGGCGTTCTTTTACTTCCGGATAGTGGGCTGCCATCAAACCTACAATAACCGGTACCAACCGGTAGAGAAAAACATCATTTAGCCCCAGCAGCTTGCTATGCCGCACAGCCCGGCGCAAAATACGGCGCAAAACATAGCCGCGCCCCTCATTTCCCGGCAACACGCCATCGGCAATTAAAAACACGGATGACCGGATGTGATCTGCAATTACTTTCATCGAACTATCATTTTTTTCATCTTTGCCATAGCGTTTCATCGTTTCTTTGGCAATAGCTTGAATCAACGGCTGAAAAAGATCCGTATCAAAATTGGAGGAAACACCTTGCATCACCGCTGCCAGACGCTCAAGTCCCATGCCGGTATCAATGTTTTTTTGTGGTAAGGGTGCCAGACTGCCATCGGCTTGCCGGTCAAATTGGGTAAAAACCAGGTTCCATATTTCCAAATAACGATCTTCATCCTCATCCGGGCCGGCCTCAGGCTTGCCCGGTTTGGGTCCGATATCATAAAGAATTTCACTACAGGGGCCGCAAGGGCCGGTCGCGCCCATGGTCCAAAAATTGGTTTCTTCACCCATGCGGACAATTCGTTTTTCCGCAAGACCTACATCATTTTTCCATATTTCATAGGCCTCACTATCATCTTTGTAAATGGTCACCCATAGTTTTTCTTTGTCCAGCTTGCAAACTGTTGTAAGAAACTCCCACGCCCAGGTAATGGCCTCTTGCTTAAAATAATCGCCAAAAGAAAAATTCCCCAGCATCTCAAAAAAAGTATGGTGCCGCGGCGTAAAACCAACGTTTTCAATATCATTGGTGCGGACACACTTCTGCGCAGTCACCGCGCGGGTAAATGATTTATTGCCGATACCGAGAAACTGGGCTTTAAACTGAACCATCCCGGCAACCGTAAACAATACGGTGGGATCATCCGGGACCAGTGACGCACTGGGACGATGCGCATGGTTTTGTTTTTTAAAAAACTCAATAAATTGATTGCGAATTTCGCTGCTTGTCATACCTGCCTCCAAAATAGTTTAAAACACCCGGCCGCTATCGTGCTGGCGCGAACACGATGGGCGTAAGCCCATCGATGAAGCGAGTCAATATCGCCGATTTAAGGTGGAGCACCGAATTGATAGTTCAGCAGATCGGTGCGACATCCTGCCGTATTTGGGGCAGGGCGAACACCTCACGACAAAAATACCACGGGCTGCGATAGCGTCCCAAAAAAACATTATCCATCCGGTCGGGGTATCAAGTATGAGCCCGAGAAAAATCATCATATATCATGCGGGTCAAGCCCGTGGATTTTTATCCCTCAGAAAAAAAATCGTTCATCACCGCACGAATACATTCATACTGAAATCCCCTGCGGCCTAAAAACGCCGTCAGGCGCCGCCGGGCGACTGCGCTATCAAGTTTTTGATACACCCGCATTTTACGTTCTGCCAATTCCCAACAGCGGTCTTCTTCATCACCTTCAACCTCTTGGGCAATGGCCGTCTCCACGATTTGGCGGTCAATGCCCCGCTTCATCAATTCCAACTGAAGCCGCTGAGTTCCCATGGATGCCATGGTCATCCGGTCCCGGATAAACATCTCAGCAAAGACCTGATCATTAATCAAACCGGTGTGCTGCAAGCGATCCAACACCGTTGCCGCAATCGCATCCTCAATCCCGCGTTGACGCAGTTTCACTGACAATTCATAGCGGGAATGGGCCCGCCGCTCCAGCAAGCGCAGACAGCGCGCTTGCACCTGCAATTCCTCTTCACTCCGCATAATGGTTTGTAAATCCTGTGGTTCCACCACCTGACCGGTTTTCAAATCCAACTTGGCCACCACTGCCTGGTCTACACCGAAAAAAAACACGTCATCTATAAAAATGGAGTACCGCTTTTTTCGTTTCACTTGTGGTTGAATGGCAGTGATTTCCGGCATATACAAACCAATCTATTCTAAATTTTTTTTTGCCCAAAATAAAGATAATTTGTTGAATTTAACTAAATGAAAAATTTGCGTTTTTCACACCAACAGCCTAACTACAGAAACGACCACCCGGTATTGCTTTTATTCATACGAACACGAAAAACACCTGATGATTCATGGTTTGTGCTGCTTGGAAAATTGTTTTACCCTATCCATCTATATCGTTTCGTATGAATAAAAGCAATACCGGGTGGTCTGGATCATGCCTGCTTGGAGCTGCAATAGCCCAATGACTATTCCGAAAGGGTGCGCCCCACAGCCGGTGCGATGCGCCGCAGTGCCGCCATCAAGTCGGCGAATTCATCAAATGAGAGTGATTGCTGGCCGTCGACCCAGGCGCGCTCCGGATGGGGATGCATCTCAATGAGCAAACCGTCAGCACCGGCCGCGATCGCCGCTAACGACATCGGAACAACATAATCGCGTTTCCCGGTTCCGTGTGAAGGATCAACCAGCACCGGCAAATGGGTCCTTTCTTTTAATGCCGGAATAATGGTCAGATCAAGCGTGTTTCTGGCAAAATCATTAAAGGTACGGATACCGCGTTCGCATAAAATAACCTGATAATTTCCCTGAGCCATAATATACTCCGCTGACATCAAAAATTCATCAATGCCCGCAGCCATTCCTCTTTTCAACAAAACAGGTTTTTTCTGTTTTCCCGCTGCTTTTAAAAGTTCAAAATTCTGCATGTTGCGGGTGCCAATCTGGAGGATATCCGCCGCCCGGGAGACCGCTGTGACATCGCGCGGATCCAACACTTCGGTGATCACCGGCAGTTTGGTCAGCCGTCTTACTTCTTTGATCATCTGAAGACCTTTCCCCTTCAATCCCTGAAAAGCATAGGGACTGGAACGGGGCTTGAATGCACCGCCCCGCAGGGCATGGGCCTTATTTTTTTTGACCGCTTTGGCAGTGGCGAGCATCATGCCCCGATTTTCAATCGTACAGGGTCCGGCAATCACGGCCAGCTCATTACCACCAACGCTCATCGATCCGGCTTTGACAACCGTCCGCTCCGGTTTGCTTTCCCGGCTGGCTAATTTATAGGGTTTTAAAACAGCCATGACGCTTTCCACGCCGGGAATGGCTTCCAAGGGTTGGCGTTGCAAATTACGTTCGTCGCCGATAACCGCAATCACATTGCGTTCCGTACCTCTCAGCAGATGAGGTACCAGACGCATCTGCTTGATCCGCGCCATCACGGTACGGATTTCCTTCATGGGAATGCCGGGTTTCATAACAATAATCAAAGGGAGCCTCCAAAAAAATGAAATAGGACCTATAGATCATATAGGTCCTATTAAAAAACAAACAAAGAAAAACTGAGCATCCGAACAGCAGACCACAGCTGATTGCAGTTCCGCTGTGCTCTGCTGTTTTTCATATTATGAAAAAAATCAAAAAAACTGAGCATCCGAACAGCAGACCACAGCTGATTGCTTTTGCTGTTCCGCTGATCGGCTTTTCTGCTGTTCCCTGATTTTTTTCATATTATGAAAAAAATCAGAGCAGTCCATAAGCCGAGTTCTGTTTCCCTGTTGCCAGGGATGACGACCATTTATCTGGGACCCTGCTTACGCAGAGCCTCAAGCGACCAACCCGAGGGGACCGTGGGCTGCGGTTCCGGCAAATAAATACCGGCCCCTCCTATTTGGTCTTGCTCCGAATGGGGTTTGCCCTGCCACTTCAGTCACCTGAAGCGCGGTGAGCTCTTACCTCGCCATTTCACCCTTACCCTGCGACCCCTTCGACAAGCTCAGGGATCAACTCAGGGCGGTATATTTTCTGTGGCACTTTCCTTCACGTCGCCGCGACTGGGTGTTACCCAGCATTCTGCCCGGGGAGCTCGGACTTTCCTCCCCTGTAGATACGTTACATTGCAACGTATCTACAGGAGCGGCCGCCTGGACTGCTCCGGCAAATCATCTTCCTGATGGGAAAATAATTTGCCGCAGCCGTCGTAGAGACGTTGCATTGCAACGTCTCTACAATGCCAACCTCTACGTCTCTACATTGGCAACGGTTCTACTATTTATTAAAATCCACTGTAGGGACTTTTTTTGTCTCTTCCGCTGCTTCAAATAATTCCGCTTTTCCAAATTTAAAAAAACCGGCAATCGTGTTTTTGGGAAAAACGCGGATGCTTTGATTGTATTGCTTAACCGTCTCATTATAGCGCATCCGTTCCACCGCGATCCGATTCTCCGTCCCTGCCAATTCGTCCTGCAATTGCCGGAAATTTTGATCTGATTTCAACTGCGGATAGTTCTCCACAATCATAAGCAACCTTCCCAACACTGAAGAAACCTCATTGGCCGCTTTAATCTTGGCGCCCACATTTTGCGCCCCAGCCAATTTGGCCCGGGCATCGGCCACATGCTCGAAAATCCCCTTTTCCTGGGCTGCAAACCCTTTCACCGTATTCACCAAATTGGGAATAAGGTCATTGCGCCGCTGCAACTGGTTCTCCACCTGCGACCAGGCGGTCTTCACCGATTCATCCATTTTTACCAGACTGTTATAACTGCCGATAATGTAAAACACCACCCCCATTAAAACCAGCAGACAAACCGCCAGGATAATACCTAAAAGCGTGAGTAAAGCCAATCCTGATTTTTCCATTTCCAGTCATCCTCCTCAACCAATATTTTCAGGTGAAGACACCTGTTTTTTTACCAACTGCCGCCGACGCCGCCGCCGCCGGAGAACCCGCCGCCAAAACCGCCAAAACCGCCGCCGAAGCCGCCGCCGCCGCTGCCGTAATAACCGCCCGGAATATAGGTGCCGCCAACATACCTGCCGCGCCGCCTTCTAAAACGGGATACAACCGAGAGCGTAATCATAATACCCAGCATTATCAAAGTGCTGTAAGGAAAACCCTTATTACGGCGCGGCACACGCTTGGCAGCCGCACCGGTTAATGTAACACCGGCATCTTTGGCAATATCCTGCGCAATCACCGCCCCCAACATAGCCAAACCCTTGCCCAGCTGACTGGCTTTTAACTGGGGAACCAGATACTGATCACGGTAACGTCCCAGTTTACCGTCCGGCAGAATCCCTTCCAGCCCGTACCCATTGACAATGCGGATACGCCGCTCCTTGAGCGCCAACAAAATCAGGAGTCCGTTATCCTTGTCTTTTTTTCCTATCTGCCAGGCTTTAAACACCGCCATCCCATACGTAAAATCATCAAAAGGTGCAATGGTCGGCATAATTAAATACACCAGCTCCGCACTGGTGGCTTTTTCCAGTCCGGTTGATATCTCGGTCAGTTGCGCCTCCCACTGACTGGAAAGCACATTACCAAAGTCATTGACCCATCCCGTTGGTTTGGGGATATCCGGTTCCACCGGGGTTGCCGCCGTCCATGCCGGAACGGCCATTCCCAAAACAAGTCCTAAAACAAATAGATTTTTTTTAAAGTTGATCAACAATTGCAGCAAGTTTTTGAACCTCAATCATATATTTTTCAAGCAATGTACGCAATCCGGGAACATCCAGTTTGATGGTCCCCAACCGCATTTGGCTGATCGTTTTAAAACAATCCCGGTCAAGACCAAACTGTTCCGCCAATGCCGCCGTGACCTCCTCTTTTTTCACAGGCGGATCAACCTGCTTCAAACGCAGTGCCGTACGGAAAGCGGGAAAATTTGCATTGTGGGCGGATAGAAACAACTGCTTAAGCGCCGGCACACTGTCTTTGATTTCAAGAAATCTCTGTCGAATGCGCATGATGCGCCCCTTGAGTTCATGCTCGCACTCATGCCGTAAATTTTTCGGATCAATCGCCAGCCCGGTAAAAATATCCTCGCCAAAAATCATACGATGTTTTTCCTTGATCTCATAAAATTCTATTGGAAAAACATCTGTCGATGTCTGGATATGTTCGGGTGTCATCAACAAGGGTGCGGTCATTTTGGCAGTTCCCATTTTTTTCACAAACCGGCGCACCGCATCTAAAACAGAAAGATCAATTTTTTTCAACACGACCAAAAGATTTATATCCGAGGATTTGTCCAAATAATCACCCACGGCCGCTGATCCGTATACCAACACCGCGATGACATTTTCACCTAATATTTCCAACAGGGTATTTTTTGCCATATCCAACTGCTTCTCTAAATTTATCATCATGCCTTCTCTTCCTTGGATTTATTCAAATGACGCTCAACATGCCGCACCAAACGCTCCGGGGTACAGGGCTTTACTAAAAAATCATCCGCCCCGCCCTCAGCCGCCAAACGCAAAGCTTCCTGATGAGAAAGGGCGGTCAGAAAAATAACCGGAATATCCTTGGTTTTCGGATTTTCCTTCATAATCTGACAGACTTCATAGCCATTCACCCGGGGCATCATAATGTCTAAAACCATCAAATCCGGATGCTGTCGGGATACTGCCTGAAGCGCTTCCCAACCGCGATGAAATGTCTGAACGTCATATCCCTTGCTTTCCAGAATATCATGAAATAATTCAACAATACTTGGATCATCATCAACGATGATGATACGCTTTTTGGCCACGATTCACACCCTCCTTCAGCTCAGCTTTCGGAGGAACCGAAGGTTCCCCCGACGCAAACGCCGATGCGTTTTGCTGGCCCCTCCTATCCGACTCAGGGGCTTCGCCCCCGAACCCCCCGCTCTCTAATCTTGTAGAGAGCCGCCGAGTATGCTGCCGATTCCGGTTTGATGACCGCAGGTATAGGACTGTGCGGACATTTGTTTGGAATTGGCGCATTGTACGGTCATAACACGGAGCGCGGTTTGCGATCCTGCCGCTACCAGCCACCCGTTTTTATCATCAACTTCCAAAACACTTCCCGGCACCGTCTCTGCGGATACTTCAACCTCACCTAACCGGGTCGCTGTAATTTTTAGATGTTCCTTTTCAATATGTGTAAATGTTCCCGGCCAGGGATTAAATGCCCGCACATGATTATGAATTTCCTGTGCCGTTTTCTTCCAGTCAATCAACCCGTCATCCCGGCCCAACCGGGGTGCCGATGTAGCCTGAGAGGCATCCTGGGGTATTCCGCAACCGGGTCCCTGGACAGCCAACTTTTCAAGCGCTTCTACCATGACCGCGCACCCCATTTGGGATAACCGCTGGTAAAGCTGCGGCGCGGTTTCATCCGGACCGATCACGGTTGATTTTAATACGATCACATCGCCGGCATCAACTTGTTCCGCCATCATCTGTACAGTCACGCCGGTTTTTGATTCACCGTTGGCAATGGCCCATTGAATCGGTGCGGCACCCCGGTATTTGGGAAGCAAAGATGCATGCAAATTCACGCACCCCAACCGGGTCAGCGTAAGGAGTGCCCGCTTGAGAATTTGTCCATACGCAGCCACGACCAGGATATCAGCATCTAACTCACGCAATTGTTGTAAAAATGCTTCATCATTAACTTTTTCCGGCTGAAAAATCTTCAGATTAAGTTCTGCTGCCATCTGCTTGACAGCAGAAACCGCCTCCTTCTGTCCGCGTCCCCGCGGACGGTCCGGCGCTGTCACTACCCCGGCAATGGGAAATCCTTGCGCATGCAGACAACGAAATGCCGGCACACCAAAATCCGGCGTCCCCATCACAACCAGCCGGGGACGTAAAGATTCTCCATCAACATTCATGACACAACCTTTTTTTGCATGAGCAATTGCTTGGTCTGCTTAGCCAGCGCGCGCAACTGCTTGGCAAAGCGCATCCGATAAACCACATTCATTTTTTCTACAAATACAATGGCATCCAAATGATCCAGCTCATGCTGCAAAGCCCTGGCCAGCAAGCCGGTTCCCTTCACTGTAAAACTTTTTCCTTCAATATCCATGGCGCGGATTTCCACTTCTTCAGACCGCTCAACGGGACCATAGATATTCGGAAAAGATAAACAACCTTCGTCCGCCGTATCTTTGGCCTTGCTCTTAGAAACAAGGATCGGGTTTATCATGGCATATTTCTCAGCCGGACCGGACTTTGACGGAATTTCCACCACGAATATTCTTTTTGTAATGCCGACCTGATTGGCTGCCAGACCCAGCCCGTTTTCAGCTGCCATCGTGTTATACATATCGCCAACCAATTTCTTAATCTCATCTGTAATGGCATCCACCGTTTTTGCCTTGGTTTTTAATACAGGATGCCCCCACTTGCATATTTCCAGTATTGCCATAATATCACCTTCTTTTAATAAACTCACACATTATATAACATTCACATCCGGAGTTTCAAGATGCGACTGATCGCCTGCTAAAAAAGGTTTCTCCACGAATCCAGCCTTTTTCTTTCACCAAATAATTTCCTTTAAATATGGGCTTTATTCTACAAAACACATCATATATGTCCAAATTAAAAAATACGGCAGCTAACCATATCGTCCTAAGTGCTGATTTTTAAAGAAAAAAAACGCACCACGAGTTTCAATGAAACGGCAAGGGTCTTTATCGTCAAATCCGGCTCTAGCGTATAGATACAGTATCAGTTTTCCTTTAAAAATCATCACTTAGGACGAATAGCAAACAGTGTGTTTTATAACTTAAACAGCAGTGAACACACACCTGAAAAACCTGCTTGAGCCACTTTCACCTTTTCTTGCAACAATGAAACTATCACAACATGTTCTGCGGATCAACATCAATTATAACGCGCGTCCCGGAGACCGGTCTCATGGAATCCACCACATCCAACAAACGTCTCCTTGCCGCAACGGTCGGACATTTCACCAAAATCTGAAAGCGGTGCTCTTTGGCAACTCTTTCCCTCGGCGACGGTACCGGGCCCAATAGTCTATCGTGCTTTTGTGCAATACGTTTCATCCGGTCGGCAATCACATTGGCCAATTTCAGTGCCGCAGCCGGTTGAACGCCGCGACAAATGATGACCGCCATTCTGGTAAAAGGCGGATAATCCAATTCCCGGCGCTGCTGGATTTCCCGATCAAAAAAAGCTTTGTAATCCTGTTGCTGCGCCAATGCAATCACCGGATGGTTGATCGTATGGGTCTGGGCCAGAACCAATCCCGGCTTGCCGCCCCGCCCGGCGCGACCGGCAACCTGCACCATCAATTGAAAAGTTTTTTCTTCTGCACGAAAGTCAGGTAAATGCAATGCTGTATCCGCAGAAATAATACCCACCAAAGTCACGTTGGGATAATCAATCCCTTTGGCCACCATCTGAGTGCCGATGAGAATATCCGCTTCCCCTTTGCCGAACGAAGCAAATGCTTTTTCCAGGCTTCCCCGCCGCCGCGCAGTATCCTGATCAATACGCAAAACCCGCGCCTGCGGAAAATAATGCTTGAGTTCGGATTCTATCCTTTGCGTTCCTGCGCCGACCAAGCGCACACAAGCAGTTCCGCACTTGGGGCATGCCGGTCTTGCGGATGCTGTATGACCGCAACTATGACACATCAGACGGTCTTGCTCTTGATGATAAACCAGTGAAACACTGCAATCCGGACAAACCAAAACATGCCGGCATGCCGGACACATGACCCACGGAGCAAATCCACGACGGTTCAGAAAAAGAATGCTTTGCTCCCCCGAATCAAGGCGTACTGCCAAGGCGGTAAGCAATGCCTGTGAAAAAATCGGCGGTCCTTGTTTTTCGCTGATTTCCCGGCTCATATCAACGGCTATGACTTCCGGCAGTTGTTTATCATCCACGCGCCTGGGAAGTGAGCATAATTTATATTTTCCCTGCAATGCATTATAATAGGTTTCAATCGCCGGTGTGGCCGAGCCTAATATCAGGACCGCCTTTTGCATTTGCGCCCGTACCACCGCCACATCCCGGGCGTTGTAACGTGGCGTGTCATCCTGCTTAAAGGAAGATTCATATTCCTCATCCACAATAATCAGACCCAATTTTTGAACCGGCGCAAAAACAGCTGATCGAGGTCCCAAAGCTACCCGGGCATGACCTACGCGGAGACGCTGCCAGGCGGTTGCACGCTCTTTAGGTGTCAAGCCCGAGTGCAATAACGCCACCAGATTACCAAAGCGCTCACGAATACGTTTGCAGGTCTGCGGTGTTAACGCGATTTCCGGAACAAGTAATATCGCACCTTGCTCCTGGGATAAAATCTGCGCAATCGCCTGCAGATAGACCTCTGTTTTCCCGCTTCCGGTTACGCCATGTAATAAAAAAGTTTCGAAACATCTCTGGTTTATTGCTTTTACAATTTCATCCAGTGCCGCTGATTGATCCGATGTCAAAACCGGTCCGACCAGCGGCTGGAAGGATTCCAACTCCCCGGGTGTTTCAGCGTATGCCGGAACCACCTGCTTGGTCACCCACTCTTTTTGCAGAAGTTTCCGCAAGGCGGCACTCGCTGCTATCGGCAAATCTTGTAGTAACACGTCACGAGTTTTAGGTCCGGTCTGCAAACGTTCCAAAAGCGTTTGGGCATGACCGCGCAGCGGTTTTTCCAAGTGCAGTTCTTGTTCCTGTGATTGACGGTATTTTTCAATACTGGCCGGCTGTGCCGGACCGGGCAGCATGGCTGCCAGCGCCTCACCCCGGGAACAATGATAATAGGCGCTGATCCAGTTTCCCAGTTTAAGCAATTCGGGTGATAACGCCGGTTCCGAATCCAGTTGTTTGACAACTGAACGAATCGTTCGCACGGTACCCGGGGACACGGTTTCCGTCTCAACCACCACGCCATTGATAACCCGCCTGCCCAATGGAACCGCCACACGAACTCCCGGCAGGACCAGCTGTTTTTCCTTTGTTTGATAGGTTAAATCGGGCAGTCCAGGAACCGGCACTGCAACCTTGATATACATAAATCCACCCGGTAAAAAGCATTTAAAACCGAATAAGCATACGCGCTATCGGAGCGGTTAAGCAAGCGAATAATTTATACGGCTGACGTATAAAAACCATCCACGGCCATATTAAATAACCCGGTCATCAAGAACCGTAACTGGAGACTATTTGTTTTTTACACACGAACACGAAAAATCTCAACAAGTAAACTTTTGTTCATACGTGACACACGATAAAGATTTAACAGAAGAAACCGCCAAACGGTACCCGTAAGTAACGGTCAGCTTGCCTGGCGAATGCCGGGCGACCGTTCCCTACGGCCACCTTCCGACAAGTACACCCGGCTGGACACGCAAAAAAAAAGCAGGGATGCTCAAAAAACATCCCTGCTCAACAAATTATTGATTGCTTAAAAGAAATTTTTCATCAAGTCCTTCACTACGGCAGGTATTTCTTCGGGAATTTCCTCTTGTTTTTGCTTGGTGGATTTCTGTTTTGTCACTGGCGGACGTTTGGTTTTACTCCCGCCGGCCGGAGGTGCCTTCATTGTCTCAACCTTGGTTCCTTTAGGCAGCACAAACATTGATGCCTTAATTTTTTTCCCAAATTTAAGATCTTTTATAATGGTCGTCGTTTCCGCGGCCGGCATCTCCGTGGTCATGAACCCCATATCCATCTTTTGCCGGGGTGTTTTCATGATGCTTTTAAGCGGAAAGTTTTCTTTTTTCCAAACCCACTCCTTGACATCACCTTTGATGGTGCTGTTCATGACCGTGAGCGATGTTTTGTATTCATAGATTGTGCATTTTTTTCCATCCACTTTCCCGGTTCCGGTTTTTTTGGCTTTTTTCCGCTGACGTGCGGATTCAGCAATAATATCCGCGCTCATCATCTGGCCATAGGAAGATTCCATATCCGGTGTGATTTTAATCGCTTTTTTTTCATCCGGCATGTAGATGTATTTCATTTTGCCGTCATCAATAAAAATCACATCTTTGCCATCCTGAGCATTAACTGCTTCCAGACGGTATTTGTCCCCGGAAAACCAGATTTTGCTAAGGGTTGTGTCCGTCTTCCCCTTCTCATCCTTGTGTGTACTTACGGCCGTCCAGCTCGCGTTTTTATGCTTAAAACCGGCATCGCGCATTATCTGCCCGATGCTTTTTGTTTTAGCCTGAACCTGACTGCCAAACCCGGTCAATAAATATACTGCGAGAACAGCAATTCCAACTTTTTGATAATTCATACCTGCTCCTTTCACTGCATTTAAGGTAATGTAATCGAAATGGTTGATGTATACGTGCCCGTGCTGCAACTGTAGGTGACAGTGATCACAATGGTATCACCCGAACGGTACACAAATGACGGCCAGGAAATAAGCAAGGTGTTATTAAAAATCTGAGCAATCCGTGAGTAGATAGTCGCCAATTCAGCAGAGGTGGGCGCTTCATAGTACAGCCCATAGGTCTGAGTCGCGATGCTCTGCAATGTGGTTGAATCAGCACCGCCGAGACCGACTGTATAAATCGGAATACTATTATTTTGTGCATAACCTACAATATCTGTCAGGCTATGCGAACTGGCATTTTCATACCCATCGGTAAATGCAATCACTGCCCGTTGTCCGGACTCCTGCGCTGTATCGGTGAGTCCCATATAGACTGCATCATACAGGGCGGTTGATCCGCCCGCGGTGGTTGGCCCTGTGATAACAGTAGACAATGCACTTTTGTCCGCCGTGTAACTCATCTCACGAACCACGGAGCTCCCGAATTTAATCACTTCACCGCGGTCCGCTGCCTGCATGTTATTCACAAATGTCACTGCGGCATTTTCCATATCGGTAATGTCCTGTGAACCCATGGACCCGGAATAATCCAGCACCAGTGAACTGGAAATACTCTGTCCCGACCCACTGGCTGTAGCCACGGATATTGAACCGGCAGCAATCTGAGTGCCATTGTAGTTGACGGCAAAACTGGCGTTGTTGAAATACGCCGCATTCAAGGCATCGCCGTTTTGATCACGCACGGAAATAAATATCCCCTGATCATTGGCCTGAGAATACCCAGCCGTCACGCTGGACGTTGTGGCATCGCTCGAATTTACCGGTATAGTACCGCCGCCACTGCCGCCACCGGTAATGGGGTCGACCGGGTTGTTAAAACATCCCGCCATGGTAATAAAAAAAACCGCCGCCGCCGCAAAACTCAACCTGACCCATAGATTATTTTTTAACATTACTGCCACCTTCCCTCTCTAAAAATCCACTGCTGCGTTAAAACGAAAAATCTATTCCAGTCACTGCGGCGCCACCGGAAACCGTCACCTCACTGGAATAGGTCAAAAGTGTAATGCCGTCCACAGCTGACACGTCATAAGTGCCGTCCGATACTTGCGATATGGTATATGCCCCATTGCTGACAACTGTGGTTAAATAATAATTATTGCCGTCCACAACATCGGTCGCGACCACCGAAACGGCACCGCTGCTTGAATTGCTGATGGTTCCGCTGATGGAGCCGGAATCCGTCCCCCCGCCAAGGTCACTATCATAGTCATCGACATAACCGTCCACATGTCCTCCGGGACAACCGGAACCGCCGCCACTGGTAACCAATGTCGGCGCGGTCGGAACCTTATAGCACCCGGTTGCTGAAAGCATACCGGCAACCAGGACTGCTCCAAAAATAAATAACAGAACTTTTGATTTCATAATATCAGCTCCTAGAAATTAATGGTGCTGCCAACCAAAAATTTGCTCGCATTTTCCGGTCCGTCAGCCGGTGAAGGCGGCCAGCCAATACCATCCCGGTTCGGGACAAAATACGCAAACTGACCGTAAAACGAGACAATCTCCGAGATCGGGACAGCAGCCCAGAGATCAAATTCCACACCCAGCGCCTCGCCTTCATCATCGGTATCGGAATAGGTCCATAATCCCACACCAGGTTTAACCATCCCAAAATCAAACTCTCCGGTAACCCCTAAAACCAAAACGCCCATATAGCTGTCGATTTTAACGCTGCCGAGATTACCATCCAAATAGGTAAGCGGGCCGGCACCATCCTGAATTTGAGAGAACATCCCCGGTCCGGCTTCAGACAAATTGTTTAAGCTGGCAAAACCGGCTTTGGTATTCAACAATGGATCAGGATCGCCGCCTGTGTAAACAACATGGCCTGCGATTTTAAAAGCAAAATCTTCATTCGACCGCATGGCATAGCCTGCATCGAGTTTCATGCCCAGGGCGGTCGCATCAATGGAATCATCCCCTGCGGTTTTGGCCATACCAAATTGAATACCCACCTGCGCATCCAACCCGAACTTGCCTTTCGAACCGGCCTGCATATCCATGGAGTATTTACCGCCGGCCTGAATCAGCGTATTCACGCTGTCCTCTGATGTGGGCGGGGTCCCGGAGGTGATGGTGATCGGTTCCATCCCCACCAACAAATAACCGCGCAGCCCCATATTTTTGCCAAAAGAAAAATCAGGCACAAACCCGATCAAACTTTCAATGTTACCACCTGTGTTCCAAGGTGTGATCAACTGGGTTCTTGCCAAAAAGAAAAGCAGATCGGTTGTTCCCAGATCAAACCCAAGACTGACTGCGTCATTTTCAAATCCCAACAGCAAATCATCCTTGTCACCAAAAACCTGGCGCCCTAACTTAACATAGAAGGCATCTTGCCGGAATTTGGCAAACAATTCATTTACTTTGATAAAGGGGTAGGTAATATTGGCATAACCGGGTTTTTCAACATCCAAATACAACCCGAAATTCTTTTGCTTAAAAACATTGGCCACAACAATCTGATAAACCGGGTAAAAATACCAATCGGATGACTCGATAAAATTCGCATTTGTCATATTAAACATTTTAATATCAATACTGCCGTCAAAAGCAAATCCCGGTTTCATGGTATCAATTAACCGGGAAGGTGATACATCTTGTTGAATAACAGTCTTGGTTGTTTTTTTTGCTTCTGCGAGATTCATCCCGCCCATCAATAAAAACAGCGCCGTTATGGCAATCAATCCTTTTTTCATGTTCTTTTTCATCCCCCTTTTATTTTTTTATATGCAAGCCAAACTTTTCTTCAATAATAAAGAATATTTCCTGCTTTTCTTTTACTCGATCTATTGCGGATAACATCGTGTATCTTGTTGGGAATCGTGCGTAATAGTCAGTTTACAATATTTTATAGGCGCGTCAAGCGGATAAAATAAAAAAAATATTTTATAGTATATCAGTACTCCTGCACCCCAATTTTTATCTCGTCAAAACGTGTTCCGGTCCCCGGAGTACTGCTTTGCACAATAAGTTCGATGAAAAAAGATTTCGGGCTTGACCAGCCGGTAATTGCATCAATGTCAATATTGTGGGCACCCACGCCCAATCCAGATGCAACCTGGATCCGGTCACCGGCTCCGTCATTGACCCAAATTTCATTTCCAGTCGATGCATCGACATTGGTAATGACCACTCGCATATGAGCATAGGTATCAATATCAAAATTAGTAAATGTATTGGATGCTGCGTAACCCCATGTCGCTGAATCGGCCGGCTGATATAAAAGATCAACTTTCCCTGTGCCGTCTCCAGTCATTTCCACATTGTAAACATTGAACCATCCCGGATGCGGATTGCCGGTCAACCTAAAATGATCCACCATGCCGTTGGTATTTTGGTTATAAAATTGAATCTCATCAAACCGGGTTCCTGTTCCCGGCGTCGAACTTTGAACAATCAATTCAACAAAAAACGACTTTGGACTGGTCCATCCCGTAGCTGATTGAACATCAACATCATGCTCGCCAACACCCAGTCCTGCTGAAACCTGCACACGATCACCGGCGCCGTCATTGACCCAAATCTCATTTCCGGTTGACGCATCGACATTGGTCACAACCACGCGCATATGCGGCATTGCCTCGATGTCAAAATCAGTAAATGTATTGGATGTTGCGTAGCCCCACGTGGCTGAATCGGTCGGTTGATATAAAAGGTCTGCTTTTCCTGTGCCGTCACCAACTAATTGGGCATTATACACATTGAACCATCCCGGATGGGGGTTACCGGATTCACGAAAGTGTTCCAGTACAGATACTCCAGTCGGTGGCGGCCCACCACCCACAAAAGTAACTGTAATATTGTACATCAGTGCAGAGGCGGCTTGTACGCTCCCCGCAATACTTAGAATACCACCTATCAAAAAAGCTATTTTTAAAATCGACAATCGCTTCATCCGGCAAGTCATTGGCGCACCTCAAAAAAATCGGTAAAGTTCCATCAATTATTAGACAACCCCAAGGAAATAATTATTTCAATATTTTTCATATTTTTCAAGGGTTTTTAGAAAAAATATGGTGGGAATGCGTTACCGCCAGCTGGGCACAACATTATCGTAATAGCTCTTGGTCACATTGCGCACATGCTTACCATCTGTATCCATGATAAAAATATTCCAGGCATTTTCCCACCGGGCCACATAGGCAATTTTGCTTCCGTCAGGGGAAAACAGCGGATCATCTTTGTCCATCTGGTCATCGGTAATTCGATAATATTTCCGCCAGGCGAGATCATACATATAAAGCTGGCGGGTTTTTTTCTCAAGACTGTTGCAGGAAAAAACCAGTTTATTTCCCAGAGGTGAAAAAACCGGATCACCCTGATAGGTCAAGTCATCATTTTTAATCAAAGCCCGGCTCTTCTTCTCCAGTAAGTCATAAATAAAAATTTCACTGCGGTTGTTCATGGTGGATTCAAAGGAAACCCACCGGCCATTCGGTGAAAAACCATAGCCATGGCTGTGCCCAAACGCCCGGGTTAGCTGCCTTGGTTTGGAACCATCGGCGTTCATCATACCCAATTCAGCGGATTCATCTTTGTGCAGCGTAAATAAAATTTGGCTGTCATTGGGACTCCAAAACGGATTGGTTTTGTCCGCACCACCCCGGGTAATTTGTTTGACGGCACGGGTCTTCAAATCAAGTATATAAATTTGATAGGTACCGGAACGATTGGAAGAAAAAGCCAGCTCGGTCCCGTTATAAGAAAAATGTGGATCACGGTCAAAAAATTTGGATTCATGGAGCTGCTCGACTGTTCTCCCGTTGGCATCCATCATATAAAGTTGATAATGCCTGCCGTTCCCCCGGTTAGAAGCAAATGCAATTTTCCGTAAAATACCGCCACCCGCGGGTGTGGGTGTCGGCATAGGTGTATTTTCAATCACGGGTGGATAACCGGCCTGTTCAGTAATATAAAGTGCTTTGGGTTTGGTCACCATTTTAAGCAATGGCGCCTGCGAGGGCATAAAAATAGCCTTGGCTGTCGTTTGCGTTGTATTCACTTTCGTGATTGATGACGTGGGTGGTCCAAAAATAAATACCAGCAAGATGATTAAAAGCGCAAATAACATCAAGGTTCTAAGAAACGTTCCATCGTCATCAAAAGGTGATGATCCAAACTTGATTTTCAAGCTTGTCCTCCAGGCTATTTTGTGTTTCTTAGATGATAGTACCCCTTATAGTGTATTTGTCAATCAAATAAATACATTTATTTTGTAATAAAAGTAGTTACGCGCAATACTTCAAGTACTATTTTGCGCTTTCTAAAAAATACGCTTATTTTAAAAGGAATAAACGGTAAAAAAAACCTGACATTATTCCGGCATTACCCTGATTTTAAAAGTAAAGCAATGTGTTTCATATCCTGCCAGACATATTTTTTATTTTGCGGACGATAAAGCAATGCTGCAGGATGGTAGGTCGGAACAACCGGGATACCCTGATAGGTGTAAATTTTACCACGCAGTGTACCAATCGGTTCTTTTGTCTGCAAAAGCACCTGTCCGGCAAATGCACCGAGTGCACAGATCACCTTGGGTTTTATTAAATCCAGCTGTATTTTCAAAAAAGACTGACATGCTTCAATTTCCACAGACGAAGGATTGCGGTTTCCCGGCGGACGGCATTTCAAAACATTGCAGAGATAGACTTCTTCTCTTTTGAGTCCGATGGATTCAATAATCTTGGTCAGTAAGTTCCCCTCCTCTCCCATAAAGGGACGGCCGCTTTTATCTTCATCCAATCCCGGCGCCTCACCCACAAAAACCAATTGTGCTGAAGGATCTCCTTCACCAAACACCACATTCCGCCGTGAACCAGCCAGCTCACATTGCTTACAATTTTTCACCTGCGCATAGAGTTTTTGAAATCCATCCTGTTCTTTGGCTGCGGGTTGCAGGATGCGGCTGGGGGATGTCTTACCTGTCCGGAAAAACGAAATAATATTATCACCGCGGTTAATCTGTGCAGCAATATTTTTTTTCATCCGGCGAATTGAGTCCAGTAATTCATTCTTGAGTTGTGACATAGCCATCCCTTTTCATCATTCTTATCTTAACCAGTCGATCCTGAAAAAGTCAAATCGGAACCCATTTCCCGATGAAGTCTGGTCAGACGATTGAGCGAGTACGCTGCCAGGCATTGCCCGGCGGACTTGCCCGGCGAATGCCGGGTGCCGGGATTTGGATGATACACTAACACCTCGCCTTCGTGGCTACTATTTAAGTATCTATCCTCATCCCCATTCTGTACTTTGTCCTTTGGCAGTTCACGCGATCAATCGTCTGAGTAGGGAATGGTCGCGACCATTCCCTACTATCGGTTGAGGCCTGTGCGTATTGTTTCACGCCTATGCTGCAAATGGGCAATACAATAATACGGGGACATACAAATGGTATGCTACAACAAATCAAAAACCGTAAAAACATTTACAGTCCACACCCATGCAGCTTATTCGTCCAACAACACGCACAGGTCTTTTTTACTATTTCTTCACTACTTTCAACACTTTTCATGTTTTTCAGAATCGGCTAATTATTCTACACAATACCCTATCCGGGCAATAAATTAATCACCAGCGACAGCAAGTGCGTCAGGCCCATACCGGCCGACGCTTCCCCTGCCAATGCATAATCCAGTTGTACAATTGCCAAATCTTTTAAAAGAAAGCCGTACCCCGCGCCCAGTGTCCATTGACCTGAATCCAGACCTGCCCGAACCGCCAGGCGGGGAATAAATTGATACTCTACCCCAAGCTGATAATGAAACTCCCGAAAAGCCCCGGCAGCATGGAAAAATTCCCCGCCCAAATCAACTGCCACAAGCAGTTTGTTTTCCAGCATCCGATGCAGAACTCCGGCACGCAACAGCATGGGAAGCCGGTCCAGATAATCTCCCGGCCATTGAATCGTACTATACACGTCCTGCATCATCAAACCCCACTGCCAGTGGGGTGTTACTTTTTGAAAAATCGCCAAATCCATCCCCAGGCCATTGCCGGACACCTCATCCAGGGAATGGGTTATTATTTTAATATTCGCACCCAGACTTAAACCTGCGGGGGTTTTTGCCGCAGCGGAAAAAAGATAGGTGTCTTGCATATCCTTAAATGTATAGTCCGCTTCCGGACGGTTAAACGTCCGCGCTTCGATATCATCGCCGGCGGAAAAACTGACCCAGCTGGCGCCGAAAGCGTACCTGCCTCCGTCCTGTCGTATCCCGGGATAAATAAAATTAAGAAAATTCCAGGATCGATCCCATTCCAAAATACCGGTTTGTGAGGCAATGCTGATCGCTTCTAAAAAAGGCAAGGCTGCCGGATTCCAGTAAGCAACTGTGGCATCATCCGCCAATGCGGTTCCGGCATTACCCATGCCCATAGCACGCGCCCCAATACCCTCGCGCAGATAAGCGGCTGCTTGGCCGGCTGCATAAACCTGCGAAATACACGGACCATAGCTGCTACCGGCTATCACGATCAGTCCCAGTGCTGCCGCGATCAGTCGCCGCACCGGCAGTCGTTGCTTGCGATGTATGCTTGATTGCCTGGTCATTGATTTAATACCGCAATCTTATTTTCATAAATTTCACCATTCACATCCAACCGGTAGAAATAGATACCGTTGGCGACCCAATCGCCCTGGTTGTCATGTCCGTCCCAGACAAGCGTGGCGCCGGGATAGACCACACTCCCTGAGACTGTCTGCGTATACACCAAATGTCCCATGGCATCCAAAATGGTCAATTTCACCACGCCGCCTGCCTGCTCTGCCGGGATCATGATCTCGGTTTTTTCCCCTCTGGCCGGTTGAAACGGGTTGGGAAAATTATAACTTGACCGTCCGGTTTTTTTCAGAACATAGGTGGTTGTATTGCGCAGCGCCTGGTAAACATTCACCTGACCCCATCCTAATTGCCGGTTCCACCCGTCCGGATCATTTACCAGACTGCCGGTCTTGGTCGCTGTCATGCATAGCCGGTTTTTGACTTCGTCCGGCGCCAGGTCCGAATTTTGTATTAACAGCAGTGCGGCCGCGCCAGCTACAACCGGCGATGCCATGGAGGTGCCGTATGAATAGGCGTAGGAATCGTCTGCCATAAAATAAGTACTCAACAACATGGTTGCATTATTTCCGCTATCGTGCCCACCCGGCGCGGCAATGTCTACATAGTCATGATACTCTGAATAATCCGCCCAGGCGCCGGTACTTGTCGTCGCTGCCACAGCAATCACCGAAGGATATGCTGCCGGGTAAAATATCGGATTACCTTCCTGGGCAAAATTCCCGGCTGATGCAACAACCACGCAGCCTTGCTGATACGCATAGTCAACTGCATCCTGCAGCGTCTTACCCATTGCATCACTGCCAAAACTCAAATTCAAAACCCGGGCACCATGGTCCACAGCCCAAATAATTCCGCCGGCAATATCCGAATCAAAACCAACGCCGTCACTATCCAGCGCTTTGATCGGCATTAATTGAATACTCCCATCACATGCTGTGCCTGCAATCCCGATCGTGTTATGCGTCGTCGCACCGATAATCCCGGCCACATGAGTCCCGTGGCCTTCATCATCGTTTGCATTGCCGTTTAAATTGACATAGTCTCTTCCGGTTACCAATTGCGCACTTAGATCCTGATGATCCAAACGAATACCGCTGTCCACAATGGCGATGATGATTGTATTCCCACTGGGGATCAATCCTTCGGCAAAAGCACGATCCGCTGCCACAGCTTCCAGCCACCATTGACTCCCGTTTTGGTAAAAAGCATCATTCGGCCCATTGGTAAGCGGCGCAGTTGCAATCCGCCGGTAATTAGGTTCAATATACTCAACCAGCGAAGACTGCTGTAATGTCTTGAGCACCTGCTGCAGCGTATTGGGATCAGCAAGCTGCCATTGTCCTACACCAAGCCGCTCTGAAATAGTGGATATTTTTTTTCCATAAGGGGACAGCAAGGCCTGCTGCAACACCTTCTTTTCTTTCGTCTGAAGTCCCAAGGACTGCGCTGCATGAACAATACTTTCCTCGCTTAATTGACTTTTAAATTTTATCAGCAGCTCGCCCGGTTTGTATGAGGAAGCCCATGACGCACCGGCTAGCAAAAACAACACTGCGATCATGATGATGAAAGGCATACCTTTTTTCATAGTCATACTACAGACGTCCTTTTGTTTTTTTCACCCTGCTTTAATCATCCTGCGCCCAGCCGGGCGAATACATGAATTCGCCCCTACTGTTCCAATTTGATCATTTTCCCGATCCGGTCACAGATCAATCCGGCAACCGCATCCTTGGACTGGCGTTCAAATAATTCCACGCTATCCTCCCGGTCAATACAAAAAATTTGCGCAGTATCCGCCGCAAAAGCATCTTCCGGTCCGGATGCCTGATTGGCGATCATGAGATCACAATTTTTAGCCTTCCGCTTGGCAATGGCCGCTGCCTCAATATTTTCCGATTCCGCCGCAAACCCAACCAGAAGCTGGTGCTGTTTCTTCGCGCCCATCTCCTTTAAAATATCCGGATTGGGTTCCAGCTTAATCCGATCAGGCATCTGATTCTTTTTAATTTTACCCACAATATTTTCTGCCGGTTTAAAATCCGCGACCGCCGCCGCCGCAATCACAATATCTGTTTGCAAAAACACCTGCATGGCGGCAGCATGCATTTCCTTGGCCGTGCCAACCAAAATACATTCAACACCCCCAGGTGATTCCAATGCCACAGGTCCGGAAATAAGCGTTACGCATGCACCCCGGCGCTGCGCTTCCTGCGCTAAAGCGTATCCCATTTTCCCGGTTGATCGATTGGATAAATAGCGAATGCCATCCCAAGGCTCGCGGGTCGGTCCGGCAGTAACAAGCACTTTTTTCCCGGCCAGCGGACCGGTCGGTACCAGCATATCGCTGACTTGGTTAAAAATAACTTCCAACCCGGCCAAACGGCCTTTGCCCTGTTCCAGACAAGCCAATTCGCCTGAAGCAGGCTGGACCCAGTGGTGCCCAAAACGTGTGAGTTTTTGAATGTTTTCCTGTGTCGCTGGATTTTCCCACATACGGGTATTCATGGCAGGCGCCCAGAGAATCGGCGCAATGGTATCCAACACCAGCGCAGATAATAAATCATCGGCACGCCCCCGGGCAACCCTGGCGATGGTATCCGCAGTCGCAGGTGCGATGAGCACCAGCTCCGCCCATTGGGCCAAAGAAATATGCGGCACCGGAGATGCCGGGTCGGCAAACAGAGATGTTACCACCGGCCTGCGGGTAATGGTCCGAAATGTCAACGGGGTGATAAATTGTTGCGCATTCCCGGTCATAACCACTGTGACATCCGCTTCCGCCTTGATTAATTTCCTGGCCAGCTCGGCGGCTTTGTATGCGGCAATACTTCCGGTCACCCCCAGAAGTATACGCCGACCTTTTAACATCGGATTATTCCTTTGGTCTGATTGCGACGTGGCTGGTAAGATCGTTCTGCTCAATATACTCGTTCAACGCCACCCGGGTAATTTTATCCCCACCGGTATTTTCCTCATTGACGCCGTCATTGGCCAGCCGACGGGCAATAACCGACATCCGCAACACTGCCTCATATTTGCTTCCCACTTTATCCACAATTTTTTCCAGATCCAAAGTATTCATACGACGTACTCCTTTTGTTCTTTTATTTTTTCCGGGTTCTGCGTTTTACGCTTACCCGCAATCGTTCAGCGATTAAAATCGCCTTTATCTGCGCAACCGCTTCTTCCAAACGATTGTTCACAACCGAATAATCATAATCCTTCACAAATTTCATTTCCCAACGGGCATTTTTCAGCCGCTGCGCAATAGTCCCGCGATCGTCTGTGCCTCTGAACCTCAAGCGTTTTTCCAGCACCTGAAAAGACGGTGGTTGAATAAAAATCAAAACCGCCTCCGGGTCAAGCCGTCTGACCGTCAAGCCGCCCTGAACATCAATCACCAACGCAACATCTTTGCCCAACTTTCGCTGCCGGGCGACTTCCTGCTTTAGCGTCCCATAATAGTGTCCATGAACTTCGGCCCACTCTAAAAACTTTCCCGCCTGTATATCGCGTTTAAAAACCGCTTTGTCCCGATAATAATAATCACGGCCATGACGCTCACGCCCCCGGCGCTCACGGGTGGTGGCGGAAATACTGCGGACGATTTTTTTGTCCCGCTTTAAAAGCCGGTCGCAGATGGTTGTCTTACCGCTGCCGGAAGGTGCTGAAATGACAATGAGTCTTCCGCGCTTCATTGTTTTTTATTCCGTCCCCGGTTTTCCGTCCCGGTCTCCGTTGTGCCATTGCCGTAAAATCGCTGGGATAGGGTCTCGGGTTGGAGTGCCGAAAGCACAACATGATCTGAATCCATCACCAGAACCGCCCGGGTACGCCGCCCATGGGTGGCGTCAATCAATTTTCCATTGGCATGCGCTTCCTCACGCAGCCGTTTCACCGGTGATGAGTCGGGCGCAATAATAGCGATGATGCGCCAGGCTGCAAGACTGCTGCCGTAACCAATTGGTATCAGTGTTGTTTCCATCCCCCACCTGTTATTCTAAATTCTGTACCTGCTCACGAATTTTCTCTATTTCTTCTTTCACACTCACCACATGCTGCGCCAATATCGCATCATTGACCTTGGCGCCAATCGTGTTGATCTCGCGGTTCATTTCCTGGATAAGAAAATCCAACCGCCTCCCGACCGGTTCCTTGCTCTGAATAAAAGAACCAAACTGCGCCAGATGTGATCCCAGCCGCACGATTTCCTCAGTCACGTCGGAACGCACGTGTTTTATGATGACTTCCTGCGTAATTTTCCGCGCCTCATTGCCATCCGTATTAATCCATGAAGAAATTTTCTTATACAATCGTTGCTCCTGCAGCTTGAGGGCAACGCGAAACCGTTGCTGAATTTGCTGAAGAGTTTTCCGGATTAATCCCAACCGCAACCGGATATCCTGGGTCAGGCGTTTACCTTCCACGCGTCGCATAATCGCAAGGCGCTTCAAAGCCTGCTGCAGGGCCTTCTCTACCAACGGGCTCACCACATTGGTTTGAACCGGCCGCTCCTCAACCCGCACCACATCGGGGAGCCTTGCCAAAAGCGGTAAATCCGGGCGGCCTTTCAAATTCAAGCGTACGCCTGCGCGGCTCAATGCACGCATGTATTTCGCCGCCAAATCAACATCCACCACCGGCTCCCGGGTCCCGGCGACCGGCGACAATAAATGCACATAGACCTCCGCGCGGCCGCGACGGATCACGTCGCGCAAACGCTTTTTCATTTCCGATTCCAATTCCCACAAACCGCCCGGCAATTTGATAATTGCTTCAAAATGCCGGTGATTCACGGTCTTCACTTCAATGGCAACCGCCATTTTTCCATGACGCGCCTCACCCCGGCCATACCCGGTCATACTGGTAATCATGCAGACTCCTCAGATGACTTTTTTTCCATAAAACGGTTGATCACCGCCGCAACCAATAATCCGGCACTTAAAAAAATGAATACATAAATAAGTATGACCCGCATTACTGCCGGATTAAGCGGCTGTAATGACAAAATCGTGATGATGGTTATTGCCGCCAATACAAAAATCCCCAGCAACGCTACGCGAATGGAAAATTCCGGGGTTCCTGCTTTGATTTTTCCCTTACTATTTGGAGAAGGCATTCGATTTGACCACTCCCTTTTTCCTATAAAAACGAACCCTGTAACCAAGGCTACAGGGTTCGTAGTTCTTGCCGAAAAGAGTAAAGTTTACTTGGGATTATCCTTTTTGTCAACCAGAGAAACCCGCAGGGCATGATCTCCATCTTGTTTGATTCCATTGAATTTGACCCTTAAAAATTCACCTTCATGGACATCCAGTGGTCCCAACCCGTTATCCGGTTCTCTTGGGCTGCATAATCCAGCTGCAAACCGGCCCGTCCCCAACCGATTGACGGAATACGAATACCGCCGCCCATAGCCCATGCACCATCATTGTAGCCTCCTCTGACAAATACAAGCTGATGAAATCTATATTCCGTACCAATACGCACACGGGTCGGCATCTCGGATAAATTGTTTTCACCCTCAAGACTCAACATAATTCCGTGGGCTTGCACTGCATAGTCATATACAGCACCCAGTTTAAAAACCATTGGAAATATTTCTTGAATACCGGTTGACCAATGCAATTGACTATAAACATCGCGTACCGCCACTGCCACCCGCAATCCTTCGATACCGCGCCATGTCAAACCGGCATCGAATCCCCAACCATTGGCATTGGCCTGATCCAGCTCATGATACAATCCCTTTGCGCCAAGTCCGAGATAAAAACGCTGATAAAACGGTATTCCATACGCCAGCTGATAGCACCCCTCAATATCAGAAAACAGATAATCGGGATTAAGCGAATCAATGCGCCGTGCTTCAATATTGTACGTTGCCGCATAACGAATCAGGGATATCCCAAGGGTGCCCGACTCCGCTTGACCATGGCTGCCTGAAAGTTCATCTTCCGGAAAAGAAAAAACATTAAGCGGCATGGCATAGACAAATTGCGAATAATCGCCGCCTTCAGGAAACAGGGTATACGTGGCAGCGAGCTGCTGTCTTTTCATAACCGCCAGTCCGGCCGGATTCCAATAAACCGCAGCAGCATCATCGGCCACGGCTGTATAAGCACCACCCATCCCCAACGCACGGGCATCGATGCCCATTTTTAAATAAGCACCGGCAGCACCTGCCGTTCCTTCCGCGCCGCCGGTTTTCGCAACCATGATGATTACAATCAAATACGTCACGGCCATAATTTTTTTTCTAAAATCTTTCTTCATCGCAGCACCGCAATGATTTTTATTTTACTCTGCCTGCCGTCCGGGGTTGTCAGCCGGTAAAAATAGGCGCCATTGGCGACGCGTATTCCTTTATTATTTTTACCTGTCCACACCCATGTGTTTTTTCCGGAAATCGTTTCCGACGCCGCCACGCGATCTTCCCAAACCAAATCGCGCGCACTATCATAAATTTTAATCGCCACTGCCGTGGGTTGATCCAATAAAAAAACAATCCTGGTTTCCCGATCTTTGTCCGGATCAAAAGGATTGGGATAATTATAGGTTGTCAGAACAGGACGCTCCACCGGCGGATTCCCCATGGCAGCCAGCAAATCCAGCAAGCCGCTGCCCGTCGCCTGATCATTCCCCGAATCGCCGATATCCCGTGCGCTCGATTTCAACATAGTTTCAATCTGATCCACCAAAAGAGTTGGCTGTTGGCTCCATAAAACCGCCGCAGCCCCCGAAACCACTGCCGCTGCCATGGAAGTCCCGGCGGTCACGGCATACTCGCCTGCCTCGGAACCGCTCATACCATCCGTGATATCACTATTCTCATTCCAGTAGGTGCTTAAAATACCGGTATCCCGGTTGAACCGGTCATCGCCGGCGCCGCCCGGTGCTGCGATGTCCACAAAAGCACCCAAGGTAGAATATGAAGCACGCGTATCCCAGGGATTGGTCGCTGCCACAGCCAGGACATGGTCCATCGCAGCCGGAAAATGAACCGTATCATCCCCTGAATTCCCGGCTGCGGCAATCACCAGACAGCCCCGGGCATAGGCCTCATCCACTGCCTCTTGCACCACCTGGGGCGGTTGGTTGTCCTCGGTTGCTCCGCCCAGGGAAAGATTGATGATATGGGCGCCATGCGTGGCGGCCCAGCGAATCCCCTCCGCAATATCCGAATCCAATCCCTCGCCATTACTATTGAGCACCTTGACCGGCATCATTTTCCCGTACCAGGAGCACCCGCTGATGCCCAGATTATTATCTGTGCCGGCGCCGATAATACCCGCCACATGCGTCCCATGACCGTGATCATCCATCCCATCCAAGGTGGCTGAATAATTTTCCTGGTTGACAATGGTGATACCCGGTACCAGACGGTTTTTTATATCCGGATGATTAAGATCAATCCCGGTATCCACCACCGCAACAATCAATGTGTCGCTGCCGCAGGCAATGGACCATGCAAAATTAGCATTTATTTTAGGGAGATACCACTGCTGATACTGTCGCTGATTTCTGTCCGGCAGGTAATAGGGATCATTGGGGACCACACTTACGGCCAAAGCATAGCGCCAGTGGTTGGGTTGGACCCATGCGACGGCAGGATCCTTCCGGATTTCCTCTGCCCAAGACTGTATTTTCAGCCCATGCGGGACTTTTTGTTTATATATGGAAAGCATGGAAGAATAGTGCCCGGCCTGTTTCTGAAAATGTTCCTGAGATTTATAACGAATGATCAATTCCGTAGGTGAACGCTGCGCCGTTTTTTCATAGCGGGTAATCAATTTTGGTTCTTTGGCCCAAGCGGTTGTCAGGGACCCCAAAAGGACACATAGGATCAGGAGTATTTTTAGCTTCATCGTATTTGCCTCGTTTGCCAAGTCAACTTGCATTACATCGTCTATCCCGGATGCCCTGCAACCCAAGATATCATTCTAAACCATCCCTATAAATTCAACAATGTCTATTCCTTCAGCATTTCAGGCCTTCATTATTTACTACTGTTGCTATGGAACAGGGATATGCATTGATCTCGTTGACTGCGATAGGGCCATCCTTCCATCCGGGGATGCACAATGAGCGTCATCATGATGCTGAACAAAACTTCGTGTTCAACCGACCAAACCCTAACAGCTTTCTCAATCAATGTATCTTCCTGTTCCAACACGCACTTATTAACGGTCTGTGCATATTGCCGGTTCCAGTTGCGGTATGGATTTTGTGCACCGCACAAAGCATCAGGCTATCTGGTTCCAATGATCCGGGTATGTTGCCGGTTTTGCAGGCTGCACGGGTTTGGCATATTCAGTGTCATTCACCGTTTTCCAATAACAAAATACTCTTCCCGCATCCCCGGATCGACCGTATGCCCATCTGCAACAAAAAAAACGGTAACACGCCCGGATCATCAAGCAATTGTTTTTAAAAAAAAGGGGCTGCACCGTCTGGTGCAGCCCCTTGATAACAATTGACTGATGCCGGCGATTAAGCCGAGGCACCGGCCCGCAGGACTTTCCGACGCAAAGGCTGCATCGGTTGTCCTTTAGAATCATAAACATCCAGAAAGAAAAGCAGCTGATCCCGCAACACGGTATCATTTAAGCTGGCCGGAATACTGGCCTGTACTTTTTTTCCGGATTCGAGCACAATCTGGACCGGAACCTGCTGAAACGGTTCCAGCATGGACAAAATTTTAAGAATATCTTCCTGATACCCTTCAGCATTTTCAACATCACGCCGCGCCAATTCTTTTAATAAAACCCGGATCAACCGTCTTATGTTACGGTTTGTGTTGTTCCTGCCCAGATTGTCCAGCGCGCGGTTTAACAGCAAGGTAAACCGGCGATCCTTAATCTGACTATTAATCCGATTCATGGCCTGATAATCCTGCTTGGCACCGGCCTGCTGTTCCTGCAACTGCGTACGCAGCCGTCCCATTTCCTCCCGGGCCGTCTCAACCGAACGGGTCAAATTCTCCTGAAGTACCTGATTGGCATTATCCAGTTCAGCCATATTTTTCCGGGTCGTAACTGCGGGTGCAAAATACCACATCACAGACTGCATATTCTGCGATTCACTAAGAATCACAAACAACTCCGGATAGAGCGGCACGATATTACGAATACCTGTAATCCTCATTAAAAATTTAAAAATCGGATGATTGACCAGCATCTTCTTAAACGATTTAAACTGCCCCAACGAATATTTAAGCGATGTAGGAATCTGCTCGAACGACAAGGTATCAATCATGGCCTCACGCTCCTGTAAATTCACAACATCCGTGTCATCTTCAACCGCGCTAAGTTTCTGCAAATCATTGATTTGTTGCTTCACCGCCGGTGAAAGATAATCCATGGCCTTGCCATTGCCCATGATCACCATTGACATTAATTGCAATGCTTTGACAAAATTGGGGTGACGAAAAATGGCAAAAACCGAGATACGCTTGCCCTGAGCATCCCGGGTGCGGCCGATCTCGACAAAGGTATCAAATACCAGCACCCCGGCGGCAAATCCCAGCAATAACGCAGAAAATATCTTGGAAAGCCCGCGCTGGCGGCTGTGCTTGGTAGGTTCTACTTTGGGATTCCAGGCCTCAACATCTACAATCGGTTTGGACTGCATACGCCCGTGTTTAAAGGCATAGTAAATATCCGAAGAAAAGAGCGAAGGTTCCTGCTCCCAAGTCCGGCCGCGCAACCGGGTCAAATGTTCACCCAAACGCTTATTGCGGGAAATAAGGGTCACTGTATCCAACCCCATCAACTCATCAGCCTGCGCCTCGGCTTCCGCTTTGCTCATGCGCCCGGCAGCCTGTTTTCCCAGCAACTGCTGAAATTTTGCTTGCAAACTCTCGAACCATTGATTAAATACACTCTGGCGGTTGACACCATACTCGCTTTCCAGGGCATTTTGCTCAACCACCATTTCCAGTGGTGCGGCTTCCAGTGTATCTGCCTGTAATAATGCCTGAATAAATGCACTATTAATATTATATCCCAGAGAAGATGAAATAATCTCGCTCGTGCCGAACATCGCAATACTCAATGCATTCGCCTCGCCTGCACGCAGCAACGATTCCAGCCCGGCCAAATTTATATCCATGACCACCCGTTTTGCTCCTTGTTTAAAAGCCGGCTGGGCGGCAACCCGCAATGCCAAGGTCGGCAATTGCACCGTTAAATTGCTCACATCCTGAAAGCCGGTTACCGGGGATAAAAGATTGCTCAAAAGTCGTCCCTGCCGGCCCTGCTGTAATTCACGAATCGTTGCTGCTGTGACCAAATAATAGTCACTGAGCTCTCCTTGATTGCGCATCTGACCCAAGGTTTTATTGCTGGCAGCCAGTATTTTTTCCCACCCGGGAATGCTCTGTAATGATTCGAGATTCACCTTATCTTTTTTAATTCCCAAAAGCGGAACTGCTACGGCGGCATTACCGTCAGCATTTAAAACCACTGTCACAGGCCGGAGATTATTCATCTGATCACTAATCACGGCAATACCATTAAATACCTGCCAGTTAGAAGGCGCAAAGCGCTGCCCGGAAGTTTTGTCCAGGGGAAACACATCTGTCCGTATCCTGCCGGCCAAGTCCGCCCCCTGTTTCGTTCCCAGCATAGCAGTTAATATGGCATTCATTTGATCTGCCAAACTTTGGCTGTCGAATCCAAACGTAATGGGTTGATTTCCCGGAAGCATCGGCAATAGCTGGGATGCCTTGCCTAGCAAGTAGCCGATCCGCGGTTCAGCCAAAATCTGGTTCTGCGTATCTTTGGGCAGTCCTAAGGCGCGGAACAATTCCGGATTGGCTTGGTTAAAATTAGCCAAAAACGCCTGATCCCTACCGGCTCCTTTTTGTCCCGGAATATCGCGGGAAGGTATGGCCTGCCAATCAGTAGCACTTCTTCCAAAGCGCGAAGTTTCAAAAATACCCGTGCCAAGGGAGCCGGGAACTGCCTGCAAGCTGCCTTGATTGAGTCCCGCATTGGCCGTAAATTGGGCATTCTGATTCATTGCATCAATACTACCTTGATTAATCCCCCTCCCGGGAGCGGCCAATGGTTGACTCGCCTGATTTTGAAATGCGGTGGATAAATCACCGGCAATATTGTTGCCTGCAAAAGCGTCTGCCCCGCTGAAATAGGGCATTTGACTGGGGCTGGTAAAACTGGATGGCACAGCTGCACGTCCGGCAGCCGCATACATGCCCAGATCCGGGTTAGCCTCCGGTGCGACAACATTGGAAGCGAAATTATCCTGTGCGAGCGCAACACCGGCCGCAACCTCGATATTCACATCACCTGTAACACCCACATTGGCTTCAGCTCTATTTTTATCAATCAGCTTCTTTGCTACATTTTCTTTGGTGTCTTCAACCGAAGAGCGGGCAACCGTCACAGTACCCAGCAGAGATGCCGCATCAAACGGTACTTGATCATCCACTTGTTCCAACAACTCCAGCGCCGTCTCGTCATCCCCAGC
The DNA here is from genome assembly GCA_021108215.1 of bacterium. NCBI lineage: Bacteria > bacterium. The sequence goes on from JAIORK010000036.1 coordinate 134,250, forward strand.
TGTCTTATCTTTCTTTTCACTCGCTTGACTACCGATAACCACCTCGACATCTTCGGTTATGCCAATTGCTGCGGGTTTGGCAACATCTCTTGCATTCACGATCTGAATTTCACCGGTTTCGCGCTCTGCAAAAAGTACAATTTTCGGAATTTCCAGTGACGGTCCATCAAGATCATCTTTAACTTGTGCGACATCCTGTGCTTCTTTCGTTTCGGTATCAACAATGGTTTTAATACCACTCTGCCGAGGCGTCAAAGCTTTGAATGTATTGACCGCCAGCTCGCCTAAATCATCAGAAGCTTCAACAACTTCTTGGACCCCTAATGCTTTTGGGCTTGTTAAGCCAGTGACACTCGCCCGCATAAAACGGCTGTTATTAGCATGATCCATAGTAAAGCGCATAATCATTTTTTCCGTATCAAAATGCTTTAATAATTTCAGAAATTTTTCAAAAAACTCTGTTTCATTGGCCGTCAGCGCCGAATCTCCAAACTTTGATACAAAATAATGAGATTTCTCGGCTGCATCCAATTCAGTTTCCAATCGAACAAACTCTTCAGCACTCAAAACATCCTTCAGCCCTCGCATTTCATGTAATTGACCTGCCTTACGCTGGGTTTCCATGCGCAGCATGGCGTCAATATCCACTGAAAAAGGAACCTCTGCATCTTTGAAGATCGTAGAATAAATTTGGATTTTTATATAATTCTGGTATAAAAACATACTAAATCGATCACAGAACATTTCCAGTGCCACTGTTGCATTGATTGTCCCCTGGGTTTTTGTGCTTGGGTCCTTGTCCTTCACTTCACGTAAAGCTTTAAAAAGATTCTTATTAAATGCCACACTGGTGATGAGATCGTTATCGTTCATAACTAATTCAAGATACTTATCAAATGTAATGGGCTCCAAATCACGTTTGGTTTCCTCGGAGGATCCCTCGGGAATTAAATCCGGCAAGTGCAGGGCCAGCGCATGGGTAAATTCATGCAGCATACCCATACTTACCACTTCCTGCAGAGTTTCCTGATCATCCGGAGTTTGTTTGTCTTTCCACTGCTGAGCAGCATATTTAATAATCTTCCCAAAAGCCTCTCCCTGATCTCCAGCGCGCGACAGCAAATCGTCGAGTTCGTTCCCGTAAGCCCTATACAGCATCATAGGATTAAAATTATTTAGGACAGCCTTAATATAACGCTTAGGAAGTTCCTTATATAGTGGTTTCCCTCTTTCATCTACAAACCGCGGATCCACTAAAAGTGTACGAAAATCAATCTCTGCATGCCCGCCCTTACGTTTGGGATACTTCAACAACAACTCACTCGAAGTTGGGATTTTTGTAACATACTCTTTATCTCCAGATTTAACCACAACATCTTTAATGGTAAAATCAATTGCTACTCTATCATCTTCAAACCTGGGAAGTCCATTTTGCACAAGTACGTCCAACATAACGGCGGCATTTTGATCTGGAACAATTGCAAATGCACCATGCGCCGGACGCGCATCTCCCTTTTCATACCTCACACCATAATCCGCTTCGTTCTGTTGACGAATCTGACCTTCAATTTCATCTGCAACAAGCTTGGAAAATTCTTCTCTCAAAACACTTTTACTGCTTTTCTGATCACGTATCGCACGCCTACCCATAATAGTTGGATATTTTAAGCCTGTAAAAATCGGAGCCATGGCCATAAACTGCACAGTCCCGGCAAAAGCGGCCAGCGCTTGAGCCGGATCATGCGCCACTGGCGACATGGCGGCAATTTCAGGGAAAATTCTAAAAATATTTTTTACGCCGCCCAGCAACAATTGCAAATTGCTCATCTCACCGACAGCACCCGTGGCCACAGCTGACGTGACATCCGCCATAATCACCTGGGAGATGACCGGCAACGCAAAAACACCGATAGCCATAACCGCCAGAATAATATTGCGCTTGGTGAAAACCCTGGTCAGAAAATCTCCGTCACTGTTGGTGGCAGTCCACCAGCCGGCAATGATAATCAAACTCATGGCCATCAGGGTCAAGGCGGGCGAAACCGCAGCGCCGATACCAAGTAATGGCAGAATGGTTATGGACAAAATTGCTGCGCTTAACATTGCCAAAGAAACCACCCGCACCTGATTGGAACCCAGCAGGGTGGGCTCACCCGCATAGCGTTTCACCGCTTCTTTATCGAGTATTTCCATACCCCGGCGTTTAAAAAGCATTCCCATAAAATTCGTGCCGTCCGGTGTCCCAAACTTAACCAGTTTATTGCGAATACGTTCCATGCTTAGTCCCGGCAGGCGCACCAGAGCACTCTCGCGCATACGGACCGTTGTCAAATTCACAAAATCAACTGCCCGCGTAAACTGATTCCGGAAATTTCCCATTGTCAAAAAATTCCTGACCGCCATCGCCAGCGGTATTACCGGCTGACCGGCAATAATTCTTTCAAACTCAGTCAATTGCTCCGGATAGCGAAGCAGTTCAAAATAGTGTGTTCCTGCTTCCGCCTTGGACATATCCGGCTGAATGGTCACATACGTATATCCGGCACGACTAATCTGCTCTTGAATCGCCACAGTATGATACCCCCCTGTGATTAGAATAACTTTTTGCTCGCCGCGATCGTGAATCCTTTGCAGTGCATTTTTATATAAAGCATGATCGCGTTGATCGGCAAATTGGTAAAAACGCAGCGCCTGATGCAGCGAGGCCTCAAGCCGCACCGCTTCTTCGGAGAGATTAAAATACACACCACCCAAATCACGCTTGAGCGCCGCCGTAATTTTTTTAAGCGAAACAGTCTCCGCGAGCAAACGATATGCTTCCAAGTCCTCGCGCGACGCAGAGACATTAATCATCCGCTCCACCAGCTCCATATACACTTGATACTGATACAGCCGGCGTTCCACTGCCGTCCGAAAAACCATTCCCCGCAGTGCATTCTCTAAATACTGTTGTTGCTCAATTTTTTCATGATAATTGAGCTCACGGCGCTTACCAATCCGCCGAAGCGTTTGGGGTAAGCGGGCAATGTCCGTCTTGTTTGCCTCGCGGACCAACGCCCGCAAATAAGCATCGGAATCCGCATCGCTTCTCAAGTAGTGCTTCCTGCGTTTTTCAAAAAAAAGCAACGCCGGATTGTAAACTTTTTCCTGAATGAATTCCAGCTGATCTAAAATTTCAATCACCCGACCGCGATTTTCTTCCGTGGTAAAACGCTGAATTAAAGCCAGACTGCTCTGATACAGCCGCGCATCCTCTGCCCCGTACAACTCAAGATCCGGCCTGTCATTGATCACCAAATAGTCCGCACCGGTCAATTTTCCCTGCTTCATAAAATAATCCGAGACCGCACGCTTGGCAGCAGAGTCAGGGATAACCGCCAATTCAAGCGAAGGGATAATCCCACTGCCGCCTTCTACAGCAATAAGATTGATATCATCATGGCGGGTGGTCAGTGTATCCAAAATACCGGTTATATTCTTCTGGATTTCGTAATGACAATGGAGGTCCTGGATAAGAATAAAGGTCTGCTTACCGGGTTGATAATCTGCTGCCACAACTTTTCCCAAATTCGAAGGAACCGAATACTTCAAAGCCAGACTGCGGCTGCCGGGTCCGCCCAGTTCAATACCCTGGACAGAAGCGTAAAGATAATTTTCTACATCAAAAGCCCAGCTCAACGTGGGAAAGAGAAAGCTAATGGATATCAACAAGGCTATGGTCCGCTTCACCATCATTTGTGATGGCTTGTGCCATAGTGATAATAACCAGGAATCTAGTTTTCCTTCAGTAAATGAACCTTTTATCTTCATGTGTCAATACCCCCATGTTTTTCAGTATAAAGGGCCAAAAGTGTTTTATTATAAATCACAATCAATTATATATATATAATATAGCACATTTTAAGCCGTATTTCAATGTGAAGCGTTTATATCTATTCAGTTTCACTACAGCATAAAACATAAATTCGCCTAATATTTTAGGCAGCACTATCCAATCCACGACGATAAAGCGGTTTGGGAAGTTGTAAGGGTTCACCCTTCCACAAGGTCGCCGGGAACATTTTCAATAATTTCCTTAATAAATAGGGTTTTTCAATAACAATCCGCGGAACAACCTGATCAATTTTAGTACCATCCCGGGTTGTGACGGTTATTGTTTCTTTTGCGATTCCAGGAGGAATTTCTCCCAAAACAGAAAGAACACCCTTACTTGCTTCGGTACTATCCTGAACCCCTTCCAGGACACTCATAAGCCCCTGAACAAGAAACATGACTTTAGCCTGGTCCCACTTTTGGCCTAAGTTTTGGAGCGATTGCTGCATCCATCTGCTTTGGACCAACTGTGTACTTACCTGGCTCGTGATTGATGTCTTGAGTCGATAGTGATAATACTGGGCCGGGGCAAAGGTCGCAACACCAAGCATTGTTCCTGCTACCGCCAGTTCAACACTAAAACCGCCCATCAAAGCCACACCAAGACCTGCCCAAACACTCAGAAGCAATCCAAGCATTGCTGTTTTAGCAAATCCCTGCAAACGCGGATTGGAGAGTAACAACATTAACCGCAAACTGGTCGGAACACCGCGCATTCGATTGAACCACTGCCCAAGCCGGCCTTCCCGCATATTGAGAAGTATTCCACCGGCAGGTCGCACTGCGGTTTGGGGTGTTGCCGCACCAATCTGCTGAACACGCAAAATTTGATCAATCACATTTTGAATCGTACCGGTATCGTCCACCTGGGCGAACGCCATAGCAGACCTTTGTGCCCTCGCCTGGCTTTCCGATATCCAGCGGATCACACTATCCAGATCCTCAATCGAGATATTGTTTACTGCCTGGATCAGCACCTGCGCCTGGGCGTCACTTAAAGCCGCCTTGACAGATACATTTTTATTCATTGCATCCCACAACGCTACGACGCTTTCACGGTTTCCCACCCGGGATAACAACAACGCATCCGGAACGGCTTGCTCTGCATTCTCCCGGAATTGCATCAGTTTTTGCGCCATCCCGGCCTGTAGCTGCGGCAACAACGCCGAAGAAACCTTGGCGGTTATTTCCTTGACCTGATCGGAATATTGATTAAAAGCAACATCATCAAGTAATGTCTGCTGCGGAATCCCCTGCATTCGCGCATCAATCATAAAACTATATGCCCGTAACATGGCAGCTGCTTCCGCCTCTGAAATAATCCCTTCCCGGACATACTGATTGATGACTTCATCCACCGAAGCAAAATGACGGCCATAGAGGCTGTTGGCCATCAGCATAAGATTATAAAAAAGCTTCTGTGTCTTTTTGGGCGTGATCGCTGAAATGGACTTCTTAATCTGCTGCTTGGCAAGATAGGTCAAATCAAGTTGATACTTTATATCCGCCATAATTCCCGCCTGTATCCGAATAATATCCGCTTGCACCGCTTGCGATCCTGTCATAGCGCGGGCACCAAGTAATTTACTGCGCACCAAATAGTCTGTGTCCTGCGACCAATTTTCCAATGTTTCAATGGCATAAATTTCGTTCGTCGGATCAGACAAGTATCCCAGTTCCTTACTAAGAATACCGTCAACAACATTTTTCAGGTTTTCAACCGCTTTGTGGTCAGCATCATTTTTACTGATCCAAAACATATCCATATCTGATTCAGTGACCGGTTCTCCCAGGCGCGACATACTGCCTGCGTAAAACACGGGCGCGGTGATCACACCGCGGGTCATAAAACGCGACCGCCTGTTTTCAGGCAAACGCCCAATTGCGGCCTGCAAGGCATAAAAAAGCGCATAGTGGTTTAGAATCCTGATCATTTCCGACAACTGCCGCGTATTTTTTTCACCGCCTACTGTTTTTGCCAGCGCCTCTAAAATTTCCCGCCGTGGACTTTGGCTAAACTGTGCAATCTGCTTTTTGGCTTGCGCAAACGCTTCATCCGAAATATCCAAAGATGCATTAAAAAGCGCTTCTTCAATATTATCGTATGGGGCCGTGGCTTGCGCTGCCCGGGCGTAGTCAGTTTTTTGTAAAAGTTCATTTAATAATCCGCTTATATTTCTGCCGGGAGTTCCGAAGGAACGCCGGCTGTCACGAGGCGTCTGCACCCCGGACATAAGCCCAATACCGATCCCGCTTACCGCCATCGCGGCCGGTAACAGTACCGCCAAAGCGGCCGGTATTGTCAGAAATAAACCGGCTGCCAGCATCACACCGGACAGGGTAAACACTCCGCTCAATACCAGCGCACCGGTGCGAACACCACTGCGCTCGACACGTGCGATGGCAACCGGAGCAGTAAAAAAATCAAGTGTATGCGCCATAAATTCAGCCAGACCACTCATCACCCGGTATGCCGGAGTTCCGGGTTGCTGTCGGGTAATATCCAGCCCAAGCTGCCGCATCATTTTATCCACCAGAACATGCGAATAGGATTCATGCGCCACAATCGGCCAGGGCGCTTCGGCCACAACCTGACCGGTTACCGGATCAACCATTTTTTGCGTAACCGGATCATACGCACCCACTGGTTTTCCCCAGTTTTTCAGCATGCCGGACCAGCCGTGTTTGGCATACAGTGCCCGGCCCACAGCCGCCAGTTTGGCAGAAGGATAAAGCAAGCCGATTGCCAATCCAGGACCCATACCGACCACCGGGAGTAATAGCATCGTCCACAGCAAACTCACAACCAGGGTGTTTTTCAAACTAAGCCATTGATACCGTAAAGGTTTCGCCTGGGGCTTTCCCTGCGCATCAAAATTAATTAATAATTTATTGGAATCGTTGGAATCCACACTATATCCAAATTCCCTTTCCATGGCCGAATTAAGTTTGCCCGGCAGGAGCCGCAATATCTGCGGCGAGAGCATGCCGAAACTCTGCCGGAGATCCTGCAGGACCTTACTCCGTGCCTGCCCCAGATGCGTCCGTATTTTCCTAAGCAGATCGGATTGATCGAGGCTATCCGGAAATTCATGTGCATTGTCACTGAAACGCATCATCATCTGATAGGGCACCAACCGGCCGTTTCTTTTTATGTGCACCAGAATAGAACTGTTATCGCCAATGGTGCTTACACGCCCTTCGATGAGAATACCGCCCTCACGCAAAGCCTTGCCCATGCTTTGTACAGCTGCTTGTTTGGCCTGCTCGCTTTTGTACCAACGCAACACGTTTGTACAGCGGATGATGTCAACATTTTCCTGCTGAATCTCAAATCCGCCCAATTGGAAAGCGACATTATTATGCGCTTCCTCCAGTGCAACGATTTGGCGGTAATTCTCCAGACTGTTTTCAATGCCAATCACCTGTGCCTCACGATTGATCTCACCGATCCGTTTGGCGGTTTCCAAAGTGGTGTCCGCATCGCGGCCAGGTCCGACCTCTATAAAAACAGGTGCCTTACCGGTCACCGGATTGTTTTGGCTCAAGTCAATCCCAATTTCCGGCAGCAAGGTATCAAACATATAATCATCCGTATCTTTCAAGCGCCCCGGCTGTGATTCGTCAGAGGTCAGGATGCCGGAAACCACACCCATGCCTTCCACACGGGCAATAAGCGCATCCGTACTGTAACCGGTCACTGCTGTGACAATCTCATCCGCCCGGTCATGGGAAAACCCGACGCTTTCCAATGCTTCATGCAGCACAATGGCGGCAACCACCTCATTATCTTTGCGGTTATTTTCAAACTGTTGGAATGCCTTCCCGGTGATATAGACTTTCCCATTGAGATGGAATGCACCGGTTTCATAGAGATCCTGATCCGTTTCGATCCTTTTTCCGTCAACACGCCTCGCGATATGGATGGAAATTTGCGTGGCATTAATTTTTTTGATTTGTGCGGCCTCTGTCTCATCTCGGGCCGCATTGACCGCCATTTCCAGATAATCCGCCAGTTGGTTCCGGATGGGAGATGCCCGGCCGCGATACCGCGAGAGGGTCACTGCCGCCAGGCCTTGGGCGGAAAATACGGCATTCACAATTTCTTCAATACGGTCACGTGAAAATGCCGCAATCGTCGCAAGCGCCTTGGCCGGTTGGAGCGTGATGTTATACATGCTCTCGGTCGCGTTTTTCAATAAAGTCCCCAGTAATAATTCACCCTTTGCTCCCTGGAGTGTACCGCTTAAATTCGCTTTTTCAAGATCATTTAAAAACGCAACCAGGGTATCAACCTGCGCTTCTTCCCGTGGATACAGTTCACGATCCTTGGCAGTCGCAATCAGATTGTCCAATGCCGACTGCAAATAGGCGGCCCCGCGTACAGGACCGAAAATTTTCATAACCCCTCGATAAATCACGGAATAAGGAACCCATTCTTTGCGCACACTCCAGCCCTTTTTAAAATTTTCATAAAGGCGGTAGAGATGACGCTCCGGAGGAAAATCTTCCGGAAAATCCAGTGTGGTCATATCAACCATGGCAGCGGTCCATCTGAATTTCTTTCCGACCTGAACCCGTTTAACCAAGATATTTTTAAAAGTCGGATCGAAAATGGTACCACCGATCCGGGCCAATTTCATATATTCACCCACAACAGCGATCACCGCATCTTCAAAATTTTGAAGAAATTCTTCATCCGGATTTTCAAATTCCGGCTCCCATCCTGAAATGCGCTCCCCGGGGAAATACTCCTCAAACATCCAATCCTTGCCTACCGGTCCCATCAGCAATGCCTTGTACCTGCGTTTTTTTCGTAAAATCTCAAAAGCCTTAACTGCCTGACGGACAACTTCAGTGTTTCCCGGCTTGTTCGTGGTTTTCAAAACCAGGGAACGAAATCCACGGCCGCTCTTGATGTTAATCAGGTAAGCGGCTTTTTCTGCGCCTTTGTCAATATAGCTAACCGAAATATAATCTTCCGGTCTGAGTTTTTCAGGAAATCCCATACCGAACAATTCTTCCAGCGCCGCGTCCAAGATATGGTCCTGCTGGATAACTTCACTGATCCGCAGTTGTTCGCTTTTTTGAATATCCGTAAAAATCACCCGGACCAGTTTGCCATCAACTGTGATCTGTTTTTCCGCCGTCTTTTTGGCCAGATACCGGCGCATCCCGAAAGAATCGCCAAAGCTTTCTTCCCAGGCATCTGAAACGATATCTTGCAGGCTGCTGCGCATTTCCTCCTGGCCGTCAAAAACCTGTGCGACAACCACATTTAAATACCGCTTCACACCGTTGATGGGGCCGTTGCGAAAAATCTGAATATGATTTTTTTCAGGCTGCGGGATCTGCGGAAATGAAGCCTGCAGAATTGACAAAATATATCCAGCATAAATGTCTTGGCATCCCATCTTGAGCGGCGCTTCTGTATTGCCGTTTTTGATGACCTCTATTTTTTCATTACGCTTAAAATCACGACTCAGCGGTATTTTAAACCGAAAAGTATCGCCGTCCGAATCTGTGAATTCCGCAGTCCGGAAATTAATTTTTCCCGGATAACCCTCGTCCGACCCCAGCGATCCTACCATCCCCATGGCCAGCATACCGCCGCCGGCTTCCTGATTAAAATAACTGTAAAGTCCGCCTGCGATCATCAGGATGATCATCGGGTTGCCGCGTACAAAATCAACGGCGCGCCGAGCCAGTTTGCGCAGTGTCCCAAACCGACTCACTTCCTGAGGCTGAACCTGCAACTGCCTGCTCTGGATAATTTTAATGCCAATAAAAGGTAATACTGTTATTAAAAAACCGCTCGCAATGACGCCCACCGCAATTGGCGCAAAAACGCCGGTTACAATGATGCCGTAAATTCCAAATGTCATGATGCCCAATCCCAGCAGGGAAATTGCGGCCCCGAGCCGAAAGAAACCCGCTTCATTGCGGGGCAGCACTGCCAGCCGGCCAGTGGTTTCACGGACCATGCGGACCTGGGCGCTTAATTCCCGATAAAAACTGGCTGCTTTTTCTTTGGCCAGATCCCGCATACTCTGCCGGGCTGTTACCAGTAATTTTCGGCTGTAAGGCGTAATTTTCCCCTGCTTGGCCATACTCGCGACCTGAAGATCCTGGAACATGCGCCCGATTTTACCAGGCTGACGGACCTCCGCTGTCGGCATGCTGGTATACACAGCCGTCAGGGAAACCTGGGCATTATTGCCATAGCCGGAATTATTCATCTCCGCCTCAATGGCAGTTACAAAAGCATCAATCGCTTCATCTTCCGGTTTTCCGGATCGCAAAACATCCGTCCCGATCGTATCAATTGCCAGATGAGGCAAAGCGATCAGCTGGTCGCCGGCACTGTAGCTGATGAAATCATTCAAAAATTTAAATTTATAATATTTTGGTGTCAATTGGGCACGTTCCGCCGTATCCAGTAAGGCGGCTTCCTTCGCACTCACCAATTTACCGCCGACATCAATAAACATGGAGACAAATTTTTCCCGCATCGCCTCATCCACGGCAGCGTCGAATCCTGCCGTATCCGATTTGATCTCTTTTATAATAGCGTCCAAAGAACGTGTATCACCGGCCGCCTTCATATTCTGTGCCGTCTCTTCAGCGTAAGACTCTGAAAAACCAATACGCGCAGTATCTATGAAATTACCGTAATACTGCCCCTCCAGCTCAATCAGGTGGGTTTCTTTGGGCGTAATCACAACCACTTGTATCTTATCCGGTCCGGTCGAGGGCGGCGCCCGGCCGATATAAACTTCAGATGAAAAATTCTTTTTCCCCCGGAGAAATTTCAAGCGCTGATCCACCGTTTCCCGCAATCCTTCAATCGTAAAATGCCGGGGATAGAGCGTCTCGTATTTTTGCTTATGCCCGTTGCCATCCGGGCGAAATTCAGTTTTAAGTAAAAGGTTGTCCTCAAACAAGAGTTTTTGCATCTGCATCTGCTCAGTATGCGTCTCACCCAGCAGCGTGGCCCCTTCTTCTTTTATCCTCGGCTCAATCGGCTTATCCATCTGATCCACCACGACTTGATTCTTCTTCATCCCCTTTTCAACATCCACTATCCGGCCGGGACCATACACGGCATGTTTATCCCCGCGCTTGCCGTCATGTAAAAAATCTCCGGCCAGTTCATACACCTCATCATCCCATTGATTGATATCCGTGCGATTGAGCGTCCCCTTACGCTGTTTCCGTACCATGTCATTGGGAACACGACTCGGTTTGGTGGCACCGGTGGTTGCTGTAGTCGTCAACACTGCTCCATTTTCCAGATAATCAACCCCTTGCGCACGGGCAGTTTCCCGGAGTTCCCGACTGACCAAGTCAGCCATTTTCATGTTTTTCAACTGAACATCTATTTTCAAATCTTCCATGGCCTTTTGCAGCAGCCCTTGCATCAAACGGCCGCCGGCCTGCTCCATTGATTCACCCTCCAAATAGGCCGTACGCTGGTCCTGATCAAGATACCCTTTGAGTTCGGTTTGCAATTGGGTTATTAATTTTCGTTTTCGGGCCGCAGATAATTCATTGAACCCGACTTTAAGCATAACGCGAATACCCATAACTTCATCACGCACCACCCGCACCGTATTCTTGGCACCAAATTTTTCATAGCGGAGATTTATTTCATCGGCAATAGCTTTCAGGGATTGCATTTGGGTTTCATCCATACCCGGCAATTCAAACGCCATCAGCTGATTATGCATCCGCGATTGAATGGCTTTGCGGAACACTTCCAAAACCGCCTCGGTATCTGCCACGGACAAATTATCCGGCAGCACATAAATCCCTTCATCACCACCGTGGCGAATCGTAAAAATTTTGCCGGTTGCCAACTTAGGCAGTAAACGGAACGCTTCTAAAAAACGCACCTGAAAAAGTGCTTGCCGAATTTTCCTCAGAATTTCAAAGCGTCCTTTCCGAAGATATTGCTTCACACCGGGTGCCCGTGCGGTCTCAGTCATCACTGCCAGCACATCATCCAGCACACAATTTGTCAAAGCCTTACCATAGATGAGGTTGTAGGAGGAGAGGCCGTCAATATCTGAAAACGCCTCCCAAAAATCGCCGCCTTTTTCCAGAATTCTTTTACGCAGCGCCTCACCCTGTGCACGGGTCAACATTTTATTTGAGGAGAAAAACCAGCCCGTAAACCGGTTGCGCAGACGCTGCAACACACTGGATTTAAGGATGACTTCCTGATGTGCCATAGAGACCGTCTCAGCCAGAGTAAAATCAGTGGTATTAAGAATCACAGCATCTGTGACTGCCTGCAAAGGATCACGTCTCCGCGTCCGGGCAAGTTTATCTAATTGCCGCAAACGCTTCATTGCATCAACAACTTCATCTTTGGAAATCCGGCGCCGGGCTTTGCGCTCAATCCGGCTGCGTAAATCATTGTTGACCACATAAAATTTCGCCCGGGCCTGGCGGTCAAAAATCTTTGCGCCCATGGTCTGGCCGACGGCAATAATATTTTGTTCTCTGGCCAGGCGGCGCAATTGTATTTCCAGCATATCCTGAATTGCAGGCACTTTACCCAAGGCCGTCACAATCGGTTTGAGTTTGATGCCTGCCTCGACTTCACGCACCTTGCCTGCGGCATCCAGTTGCGGAATAACCTGATCCGTAATTTCCTGTCTGCGTTTCCTCTCCGGATTAATGAAAACCCGCATCCGACGCTCGGTCGCTGCGCGATCAAATTGCATACTCACCGCAGCTTGTTCTAAATCTCTCACAACTTGGTTTTCAACATAATTAACCAACTGCTCTTTTTTCGCTTTCAGGGTATCCAGCAGATCAATCAGATAAACAATATCCTTACGAAACGCTTCCTTTTGACGAATTTCCTTGCGCACCTGATCAATCTCCTCATCAATTTCAGCAAGATTCTCAAAAACCGAAGCATCCAAACGTCCGCTTTCAATTGCCGCTTTCACCACCCAGGCGTAGGCACGGTAATAGACACCCGCCTCGACCAACGTGTATCCATAATATCTGGAAAGCACCTGGGCAATCTCCTGTTTTCCGGAAGCATCGGGTCCGTCCACGGTGATCACAAATTTAATTTTAAAATAATTGTAAACACCCCAAACCAGCACCAGCACTGAGATGGCGATCCACGCGCCGGAAATGCCCGCTATCGTACCGACAAAAAACATGGTTAGCAGTGCGCTGATTATGCCAACCACACCCACTGTAATGAATAGCGCCGAGAATAAGCGGGTGGGCCAGGCAATCTCCTGGAAAAAACTCCGAATTGATGTCATCTGTCCCAACGAATACTTCGAAAAGGTGCTGAGTTCGCTGACGGTTTGATGCGGTTCTCCCAGTACGCTTTCCAGCACTTCATGAAGAACCGCTTCACTGACAGTATGACCTTCCAATACATTAATGTATCCAATATTGCCGTGGGCGGTTTTTTCGATGGTTAAAAAAGCGCCAATCTCCTTGGCCCGTGATGGCACCCCCTTCTGCGGAAACACTTTCCTGACCTTTAAATCAACAATTTTCTGATCCCGGCCTAAAACCGCCACACTGATGGAATTTCCCTTTTCCATTTGCGTGAGTACATTGCGTAACCGGGCCAGGGTGGCTTCATACATTGTTCCGCGCAAAGGTTTTTCCATACGCTCAATTTCATAGCGCAGCAGCTCGCGCGTATACTCCGAATCTCTGGTTTCAACGTTATGTCCGAAAAAATCAAAAAAAGCATTAAGTTGTTTCTGGCTCATCAGTGAGAAACCCTGTTTAACAACAGCATCAGCCAAGTCCCCGGTCTGTGAGGCAATAATATTATTCTGTCGAGCCGTCAGGCGCATTTTTTTAAAAATCGTCGTACGTCCCTCCAGAAATTTTGTCATCATCTGTGTAAGGGTCTGCTGCGTTTCTTCCCCATAGAAACCGCGTTCCTGCAAGTTCAGTGCTATTGCCTGCTGCCGAAGATTCAATATCTTTCTGGCGGCCTTTAAAACCAGGAGTGTGTTTTTCTTTTGTTGCTCCTTGATGGCTGCCACCCCGCCTGGTTGCGCATCTATCTGAGTAATCACATTCGCCGTATTTTCAATAATGGCCGCCAAATGAGCATCATCATAATGCCGTGGGTTGCTCAATTTGGCATCAATACTTTCCGGATAAAGCGCTTGTTCGATAATAAACGCCAAAGCGTGTGATTGCTCAATCCCATTGGCTTGCAGTACAGCTTCGACAATTTCATGTAAAACCGTCGAAGCTCTCAGCTCGCCATAAAGTTGCCTTTCAAAAACAACACTAATCTTACCGCTAAAATTTTCATTCACCGCCAAGGCGCCAACGATTTTGTCGGTTGTTTGAATGGAAAGATTTTCCGCTGAAATGGCATGTAAATCTTTTTCAATGCTTGCCAACACCGTTTTGTCCTCGATAAAAGAATCAAGAACACTTACCACCTCGCGGGAACGCATTTTTATATGACGGGCATAAACCTCCGTCTTTTCTTCCTGCAACGCCTCGGACCGGCTCTGCACCTGGGTAAACTCTTCCACCAACACCGGTTGCGCGCTGAGTCCGGCCACTTCAAAAGCCATGGCCCCAACCATCTGACTCTCAGACTGCAGCCGAAATTCTTTTCCCGCCTCCAGCGAAAGCATTGTATTCCCACCGTGCCTCTTGCTGCTCACCCCGGCATTGACAACCAGAACCGGAGCGGTCTCGCCCATCCCTTTACGCATATTTGCGACATACAACTCCACATCCTCGGGCCGCGTGCTGGCAACATTTACCGAGAGGTCAACATTGACAGGTAAATTTTTATAATGGGAAGCCTGCCGCGCATCTGCACAAATATTCAAATGCAGGACATACTCTTTCCCATCAACCTGCAGGGAAACAATATTGTCGCGGAGCGCCAACCCATCAGCAAAAGCCTGCGCAACCACCGGGTGATCCGCCAAAAGCTTTTGAATCTGCGGCCTACCGGCCACATCGGCTGAACGGGTCCCTTGCCGGACGGCACGCAGTGTATCCAGATCACGCGCAATCGTCGCCGGAACATTGGGACGAATCACCAACACACCGTCAACCGGCATCCCTTCCGCCGACAAGCGCACACCCATAATAATATTTACATTTTTATCGTTCGCCTGCTTCTGTAAAGCATCGATGGCTTGTTCCATCTTGGCCGGATCAGCGGTCGCCATATACCGTTCAGGAAAAACCACCAACTCAGCACCATTGTGCTGCAAAGAATCAATATTGTCGCGTGTACGATTCTGCCAGTTAAAAAAATCGGTATCCACCGGATGCGGCAATTGATCCTGGACCGCCACCACACGCAAGCCGCGTCCGATTTGTTCTCCCACGGTCTGAACCGCGAGGGCTTCTTCTGAAGCCACTGCACTGCGCAGAACCGCATTTCCCATCGTCATAACTAGTTTGGCTCTTGCCTGGCGGCTGGCTTGAATGCCAATATCCTTACTGGCGCGCAGTGTCGGTGTGGTCAAATCAATAACACCGACCATTTTGCTCTGATCAAAAACAGTCATGCCTTCCACTGAATGTCCGGAGAAAAATGCCACCTTGTCAATGCCCAAAGCCGGCAAGGCCTGTTTGATCCCTCGCAGGGTGCTGATAAACTGTTTTTCCGCACCCCTAAACCCGGGACGGTTGAAATGCGAGGAGCCGTTGTCAACACAAAGCACAGTTTGCCCGTTGATCACTGCCACACGCATGTACCCGGCGTAACCGGCGGTCCTAATATTCTCCGCATTCGGGTTGGAATAGGTGGCATGCGGCACACCGCCGCGCGAGACTACCTGGCTGCCATCCACGGCATAGGTGATAAAATCACTGATCGTGATTGCGGACTCGCTTTCTTCCACCTGATCCATAATACGTTCAAGCGCCTGCCGAAAACCGGGATTGCGCGAGGTAAATGTATTCAGTTGCATACCCTGAACCAGCAACATTTTTTGTTCTACCAGGTTGGCCTGCAGGACCCGGACATCTTCATCTTTGCTGTAGCGTTTTGCCAAAATTTCTATGACCCGCTCAGCCTCAGTCAACAGTTCCATCAACCGGGCCTGATTATAGCGACCGCTGCGGTATTGGGTCAATGCGGTGTTAAAATTTTCTTTAACCGCTGCAACCAAATCCTGTTTGGCAGCGGCACCTGAATAAGCTGTGTCAGATTCGGGTGCTGTCAATTTGCGGTCTTCCGCCTTGCTAAACTCGGCACTGACCGCTTCTATCCCCATGTCGTATCCCGCCAGCAAACGGGCCACAATTCCGGCAAATGCCTCACCGGTTGTATCACCCTTCAAACCGGCAATATGGCCGGTCTCATGTGCCAACAGCCGCATGAGTTTGGTCACATTATTTTTTGCAGCGTATTTTTGAATTTGATTGGCATTGAGGCAAATCTGATCGCCGCGCACCAATGCAACACCGTGATCCGTATCAGACATTTTATCCGAAACCAGCACACGATAGGTCAATGCCGGCCCTTCAGCAATACTCGCGTACAACTGTACCAATGCACTATTGGCCTGCATAAAATCAAAATTAAGCTGATTTCTCAGTTTGGCATGTTCCTGACTTTCATTATAAGAAAGACTCTTTTTACGCTTGAGAAAAACATCGCGTTTCTCTTTTTTATCTCGTTCCGCAACGAGTTTATTGCGTGTTTGATCAAGCTTGTCCAACAGATCATCTTTGCTCAACGTCACGGTATTATCTTCACCCAGGGTAAAACCAATACGCGTCAGTTGAGTATTAATTGCATCTTGGACCTGCTGATTGCCATAGGCATCCAAAGGTACCGCCGCTGTCCAGGGATCATACGCTGCCAGTTCCAAACCCTTTCCCATTTTGGCTGTTTGGGAAGATTTGGATACCAGCGCTGCCATGGCAATTGTTTCACCGCCATGTTTGGCCTGCAATTGGCTGATCACTTCAAGGACAATGTTCAATTCCGCGGTCAGGTCCGTCATCTGCTCCAAAGCATTTCCGGATTGCTGCGCGGTTGTCCGGAGATGCTGATCCATATACCGGCCGGCAATCATCTGCATCATTTCGGGCCATGTCATCTCATCAAACACACTATTCATTTCACTCAATTGGCTTTGGACAAATGTTTCAATATCAGCTTGTTTTCCCCGGGCGGTTTGCTGTGCATTTGTCAGTGCGGCAAGTGCTTGGGAAAAATTGTTTTGGCTGGATGAATATAAATATGAAAAATTGCGAATCAATTGGGAGGTCATGCGGGGAAATAGACTGGTCAGTTTTGCATCTGAGAGTTTTTCTAAAAGGTCGGCAGGATAGCCTTCAGGAAGTAGTTGTTGAAGGTCTTCCCTGGTTGGGGGCGCTTTGTTACTAAATAAACCTAAGGCATGTTGGGCCGCTGCCTGACGCAGCAGATCCTGCCCCATGGTGCGCAGTCCGTCCCGGATTGCGTCTTCCTTACCCTGAAAAACCGCATCATTCATGCTGTCCTGCATAAATTGATCAAAATTTCGCAACGCAGCAATGGCGGCCTGTTGCGAAGTAATCATACCGCTCAATTTTTTCGCAACCAGCACACTCATGGCTCCCTGGTTCCCGGCCAGTGCCTGGGTGACTTCGGCATACAAGCTCTCCATGGCCGGTCCCTGAATAGCTGCCGGCAACCCGGCCAGACGCTGCCCTATCTTTTGATTAAAATTCAAAAACAGATCAACTGTATAATTAACATCCCCTGCCATGGCAGCCTGCTCTTGCGCCGCCACCCTGTCTGCAAAGTATTGATACGCCGGTATAATCGCCAGTTGTTCACCCGCATCGCCGGAACGCAGCATTTTCTGAAGATCAGTCACACTCTGAATAGCACCGTTTTTTTCTTCATAAAGTGCCACCGCTTCCACAATCGGGGCATCCGCAGCTCGACTCAAATATTCTTGCCGCTCATTCATAAAACGACGTGTTGCTACCTCAACCGAATACCCCCGCTCCCATACAACTCTGAATACCTCCAGGATATCACCGGCGGAATACAGGCCCTCGGTGGCCTGCATGAGGGATTCGGATATTTTTTGCAGCAGCGTAACACCGAGTTCATGCACTTCGGCATTGTCGCCGGTCTTGGAAATCAATTCGGAAATTTCCGCCCGGGTCAATACCTGATCATAAGCCGTGAACACATCCATATTCACATGCTGGGTGTTCCAGCCGTCAACTGTAAACCAGCGGTCAAGAATCCTTTTCTGTCTATCCGATAATTCCAACCCTGACGCCTCGGTATCCTGCAACACTTGCCCCGTATCTTCTCCCGGGGTTTTTCCGGTCAGGTTAATATCTCCAAGGTCAATGTCTTCCTCCAAATCAAGCACCACGTCCTCGGAAACGGAAGCATCTTCCTGTACACCAGAAGCAGCTTTGGCATAAATTCCTTTAAATTCATCCGCGCTTACTTGTTTTGCAGCAAGTACCTCTGACAATTCAATAACATTATTTTTAATTTCTTTTGCTTGTGCCAAGGTAGGTCGTATATTTGAAATAGGATTAAAGGTAATATCCAAAACTGCTAGTTCAACATCATGCGCTTTTGATAGTGCCAACATGGCATCCCGCTGTGCCTGTGTAATATATTCCGGCAGGATGCGTTCCGGATTTATAAAATCCTGAGCACCCAATTCAAATGAATTGCGGTTTAAATGAATTGCGTTAATCAATTGCGCCAGCGGCGAGTCTCCCTTGACTTGAAGACTTTCCAGCGCAACACCTTGATTTATCTGCTCTGCCAGAGATTCCGCTTCCATGAAATCCGCTGCCAAGGCCTCCACCTGCGAAACCGGTGTGCCTTCCGTCCAGGGCATCACCCCGCTCCGGTAAGCCATCCCGGCCATGGCCAGACGGTCGGCCCGGTTGTTGATAAAATCACTCAGCGTCGGGCTGCCTTCCGCCAATGTCATAACATTTTCCAAAGCAATCTGAAAATCAGTCTGCTTAAGTGTATTGGCGCCATAGCCGTAATTATCACTGGCCCAGGTCCTGGCACGTGCAATCAAATCCCCTTGCGGAAGCAAGACACTGTTGGCCAACGACTTAAATTGATTATTCTGCATCAGGGTGCCTGCGCTCCATACAAATGCAGCGCTAAAGGCAATCGGCATCAGAGGAAATATACCCATGATTATACTGCCGGCCAGCAGCACACCGGATATCGTAGTCAACCAAACAGCAGCCAAACGATTGCCGGCAAGCATGTTTTGAAAACCTCGCCAACCTTCCCGAATGGCTGTAGGTGACAGCGTGGACAAACTATTGCTAAAAGCCAACAAACCCCTTTGCAATCCTCCGGGCCGACTCACAATCATGGCCAGCGTGCCGAAAGCACGTGTAACCGGATTATTGATCCCGCCAATTTTTGAAATCAATCCTGTTACCGCAAAAACACCACCGCGACCTTTTTTCTCTGTTCCCAAAATATCCGCCCGTTTCTGAGCAAACTCTTCCTGAGACACAAATTGAAACATAAAATTATTCCCTTGGAGTGCTTCGCCGGGAACTGCCAATGTATAATTTTGGGTTGTATTGGGACGAATGACCACAAAATGCTCCGGCGCTTTTTCAAAGGTAAATACATAAACACCTTTTGCCGGATTGGAATTTTCCGCTTGATAGACCATCGCAACATTGGGATCATCTGCCGCATAGTTCCCCCGCATTTCGCGATAGGCTGCCTGGAGTTCTTCTCCTGCGAGCCCGTTTTCCAAAACCAATTTACGCCCCAGCTCAACCTCCCATACCGTTTCCATATAGCGTTTGAATAACGTATTGTTGAATAAACTACGGGGTGCGAAAATATTCTCATTGCGCGCCAATAATTTTTCCAGGGGAGTTTTTTCATTGCGCAGCAGAGAAAAATAAGGATTGGCTGCGTCCGTATTGGTAATGCGGGGTTTCACCGTAATAAACGAAACACCCTGACGGCGCAAAGCTTTTTCCACATGCGAGGCATGAAAACCGCCGGTAATCAATACCGATATCACCTGGTTACGCCGATCCATTGTTTGCATAATATTTTCCACAAACGCATGCGAGCGTTTGTCGGCAACAACATAAAATTTTGCCGCCAAATCCAAATACTGATTTATTTTCAAAACACCGGGATCCAGATCCGGCTGGATGGCAAACCGGTAACTGATATCCTCCAGGAAGTGAAGCATCGTGGTGATTTTAAATTCTTCCCGATGGGTACGAAAATAACGCAGATCATCCGTAGTAGCGCTGATATTAACCAAATTTTCCATTACTTTCAGAATGTAGAGATAGTGGTCTAATTGGCGCTGCTCATACGAGGTATACATTTTTTTCCGAATGGCCCGTTCAAGCGTCTCCGCCTCCTGAAGCAACTTCTCATAGTCAACCGCAGCGTTTACCGGAAGCTTGTGCTCCAAAGAATAAAGCCGCATGACTTTATAGGGTTCCAAATCAACCCCGGTCGTATGCGCTTCAAGTAAAAGAAAATCGCAATAATTTTCCAGGCTGATGTTTTCATTATTAAATTCTTCCCACTTGTGATCCATCTTTGCCAAATTCATATTATACAGCGGACGTTTGAGCCGCTCCAACGCATAGCGCAAATCTTCGCAATACCCCTGACTTTCCTCATTGAGAAATTTCATCAGTGTATCGCGATTATCAACATAGAGCCTTTCCGATTCAATCCCCTGAAGAATAAGTCCGCCATCTGTGACTGCGGATTGATATTCCGGTCCGGTAATCCGGCCGCGCTGCATAAAATATTCACTGATGTTTTTTCTGAGATCCTCCGCCGGAACCGTCGAAAGCTTGCTGACACTGACCGGCGTACTCTCACCTTCCACACCCACCAGACGCAGTTTGTTTTTCTTCATCATCCGTTCCAGCATCAAGCGGATATTGGTTTGCACCTCATAATTACAGTGTAAATCCTGAATATATACAATGGTACGTCCCGAATTGCCTTGAAAACTGCCGGTCACCCGACCCCAATCCGGTTTGATATGAATCGTATTCCCATTGGCCTTCAATGGCGTATAACCAAATTCGCCGATCAATCCGCCGGGATAAGAGCCGGCTTGAAAAGCAAACGACATAAACGGCAATAAGA
Source organism: bacterium (assembly GCA_021108215.1). Lineage (NCBI taxonomy): Bacteria > bacterium. Next base: position 155,254 of record JAIORK010000036.1, read on the forward strand.
AAGAAATTGAAACCAAGATTGCCAACACCTTGGTCCACATCCGCCGCCCGGGCGTACGCCACCTATCAAGGCTGAACACGGTTTCAGGCTGGAAAGTACTTGAAATAACTTTCATGAAAAGGTCACTCCCTTCACAGACTTCATCTACAGGTCCTGCAAGGCACATAGGTGCACTGCTTTTTCCCTGCAGATCAAGCAAAGGATACAGATATCCTATGGTAATAAAAATATATTTCTACAGAGTTAAGTATAGCATAGGAAATAAACGTTCGCAAATCGAGGATAAAAATTGTTTTATTTTAGAACAGATAGCACTCAGGATATTATATATGAATAAAAGTGGTAATATTCTAAAAAATGTAGTTATTTTGGTATGTTTTTTGGTGCGCATACTTACATCGTCAATCCTGAAAAAGTCAAATTGAAACTCATTTCCCGATGAAACCTGGTCAAACGATTGAGCAAGTACGCTGCCGGGATTCGGATGATACGATGATACCTCGCCTTCGTGGCCGCTACTTTAGTGTCTATCCACATCCCCGGTTCCATACTTTGTCCTTTGGCGGCTCACGCGATCAATCTAGCGTGATTTTTGTGCCTTCATACGATCAATACCTGTGCGCATTGTTTCACTCCTGTGCTGCAAAGGGGCCTTATGATATTATAACTGCCTGCACTAAGTCACCGGCTGCTGAATAAGTCTGCCAGGCCATACCCCTGCAGCATATTCATTCAACAACACGCACAGGTCTTTTTTGCTGTCTCTTCAATATCCCCAATATTTTTCGTGTTTTTCAGGCTCGATTATACAGGACATATCCTAAAACGACGGTAGTTTAAACTCCATGGTCAGAGGCAGCAACTTATCCGGTCGAATAAAGTTGAGTTGCTTGGTCGCAAAATAAATAAGTTTTCCATTACCTGAATGCTTGGTAATTTTCCCCTGCTGAGTCAGGATCAAGGATGCCTGCTGCCCCTGCCGGTTCTCCACTGTAATACCTAAAATATTTTTCGTCCGATTATAAAAATACTGGATTTTTTCACCATCCGGCAAATAAAGCGCCACCTGATCACCCTGCTCATTATAGACCTTCTCATAAATCAAGTTTTCCGCCCGGTCAAAAAGACTCACTTTATTAAATTGACCCGACGATGTAAATGTAAGTCTTTTTTTATCTGTCAGATCAATGGCTTCCAATCGATTCCCTACAAAATGAAATATCTGCTTCTCTCGTCCCCTCCGCCTTGCCACACTACGCTTTCCGTGTCCGACGGTCTCAATACGATAGTCATCACCATTCGCGGTCTCCATGGTCAAAAGATTTTTTTTGGCATCATACTGCGAGCGGGAAAAAAAACCACTCTGGTTTTTTACCAAACGCCGATACCCGGTAATCTTACCATGCCAATTCCGCATCTCTAAAATACTGATCTCCCGACCCGATGCAGTTATATTTTGGACAACAACATTTTCTCCGGTCTGACCTTCCATCATCCACTGAATAACGGCAATCAACGCATGCGCAAATAAGCCGGTACCATGCCAACGCTTTGGCAACGCTGCCTGTAGATAGTGATCCTTCCCGACTTGCTCAACCTCGCGCCCAGCTTGAATCCTGCCGCGTGTGCCCCGGGTTTCTTGCACCAGCGCAACATTGCTTTGGTTGCCATTGACACGCACGGCTTGCGAATTCTCTCCCTGCGCCTTGGCCATAAAAATCTCACCCGATACAATTTTTCCCCGCCACACCGACGTCAATTCCCACTTAAATTTCCCCTCATCCACCCGAATAAGCATCCGCCCGTTATCCTGCAATAGCATATCGCGTGAAGGCCGCAGCGCATACGGCGTCCAGTACCCATTGTCCGGATGGTCCACATCCTCTTTCCAAACCTGTATCAAGCCATCTTTTTCACGGACCCGGGTGAGTTCTTTATAGAGCTTCTTTTTTTTTATCGCCGGCATAAAAATTTCAAGACCACTGTAAATAATCCTATCAAAAGGCGGCATAACCTCTCTGCGCAACCGGTGCTTTTGCCTCATAAATTCCTCCTGGGATAATATCTTTTCCGGCGTCAGGGTCTGAAGGATTAATTCCGCCTGCGTACGCTGAAAACTATCCCGCTGATTGAGGTGGGGCGCGGCCTGCATGATATTTTTCACCCGAAAGGTTAATTCAATACGAAAGGTTTCCAATACGTCACGTGTAAAATGCGTCACCGCCTCTCCGATCTGAACAGCGGGGGTCGGGGTCGATTTTTTAGCCGCTTGCTGCATCACGGTAAATAAATCATCAAAATCCGGATCATCATGCAGATGTTGCGAAAGTCGCTCGCGTTGCTTCCGGTGAATAGCTTCTGAAATCATTAACCTTACAGATAGATACATCTCCGTGCGCTTTCCCGGAACAAGCCGCCACTGGTTATTCTGATAGCGCGACTCAATACGCACATCCCCCCGCATGTTGACCGGAATCAACTCTTCTTCACGCGGATCAAATGGATAGACCTCCCATTGCAATCGTTCTTTAACCCAAACCAAAACAGTGTTGCCCTGCACCTTGGCCCGCTGGACCAAAACCTGCTCATTCTCAAAAAGCTCCACTGCCGGAACAGTCACCCTCACATCCGAACAATCAATAAAGTCCCAAATGTCATCAAAGGTTATCATTTTTTCCTGCACATATCGGGCAAATGTCCGACGGGGTAATAACTCCTCAGACACAAGATTTTCCAGCAAAATATCCCCTCGGGTCCGTCCCAAGCTGTCTTTTTTAAACTTTGTCCGGTCGGCATAATCCCGCCGAAACCGCTCCTCAATCAACTGCATAAAAACACCATATTTTTCATCCCAGATCTGTTCTACACGCCCCGTAATACGCCAGTGATCTTCAATCAGTCCGGTAACGGCAGATACAAAAAAAAGGTCCGTCATACCGGTCATCGTATCAGTCTCAAAATAACTGTAAATTCGCTGATTTTCACGATTAAAATGATATCTTAAGACTTTCCCCCCAGGCCCCTCATGCATTTCCAGACGGGTTGCTCCCTGGTCGTCAAAGTAGCTGACGGTGATATAGTCGCCCTGCTGCCGAATTGTCCGTTTAACCTCACCGGCGTCCGTCCAGGTGTACGCAATTGTCCAAATCATTTCACCCAAAGGGGATACTTTTTTTATCGGATAGCCTTTCTTATACTGGATCTCATAGCCATTCGGTTCAAGGCGCTTGACCAAATGTCCGCGGGCGTTATAGGTCAATACCATCCCATCTTTCAGATTAAAGGTTGCCAAATACTGCCCCTCGGAATTATCAAAAGAGTAACTTTTCACCGGATAGCGGTCGCGAATTTGATTATAAATTTGTTCAGCAAGCTGCCGTGACTGGACCTCAGAGCTGTCATGCCGGGCCGCATAAACAGCCAACGGCACCAACAGACAGATACCCAGCATCCAGCCGACCCTATTCCGGCATCCTGTTTTTTTATCTCTTTTGCTTAATCTCAAGGTCCTCAATATTTACCACCTGACTTAAGTCTTCCGTAAATGCCTGGGTCTGGATCATCAGTTCCTTGCCATCCGGCAAATACACAGAAATCAATTTCCCTAACTGGTTATACTTCAGTATTTTTGTTTTCTTGCCAGATGAGAGAACGACACAAAGTGCGCATTCGCGGTTATCTTTCGCCGCAGGATCGTGCAACCTTATCGGGGCCAAATGCTGGAGTGTTTTCAAGGAACCGTCCACATACAAAACAGCACGCAATAGATTATCCACATAAAGACGTTCTTCTTTAAATTTACCATCACCATCCGTCACCCAAACAAAAATCATTCCCCGGCGTTTTCCGTAATGAACACTTTCCCGGCTTCCATCCTTGCGTAATCGCGCCAGCAACCGTCCGTCGGGGGAAAATTCTTCCTGCAGGGAAAAATTGCCACTCAGGCGCCGGGCTTGTGAAACCGTCCGTCCCTTGGCCTCTAATGCTTCCCAGGAATAGGCGTCATGCTGCAGCACTCCTGCACCACCGTACAGGGGTGCTTTTAATTTTTCCGCAGCGATGGCTGTTCCCGGAACCAACAGCAGTATCCCCACAAAAATTGCGGCCGTCAGCTTTGGATATTGAATTCCCACCAGATGCTTTGTCATGTTGTCTATTTTACGTTGCTTTGAAATGGGTTTCAAGAAAAGTATTGCTTCTTTGCTGATATCAAGAAGCCCGGTTGCACTGGTACTTGCAACCGGGCTTCTTTTCGAAAAGTTTTTTTATATTTACAGTAATCCAAAAATACTTTCTCTGCGTCCTCAGCGCCTCAGCGGCGAGCCGTCATTACGCCGCACTGCCCGTGATCTTCAATTTGGGTTGCTTACCGGGAGCAACATTAATATTAATGCCTACACCCAGACTCTTTAACCTCCGAATCAGACGCCCAATCTTATAATCATGCTTCAGTGCCTGCGGTTCAACCGTCGGTGTCATGGTCATGGCCAATTGGCTTTCATATTGTTTGACATGCATATCAATATCAAATTTCAAGAAACCCAAAACTTGCGTCGTCTCACGCGCCAACTGAATCTTCATCTCACGGTCGAGTTTGGATTCCATCACCCGAACCAGATGAGAAAGCACCATCCGGATCGCGCGGGTCCGGTTATTTTCCGATAACATCTGCTCGGTACCCTTTATTTTCAACCCTTCTACTGCAGATGTAAATTGTACATTCTCCAACAACTGGCGTGTGTCCAGCCCCAGGGAATGAACCTGTTCCTGCTGAGCTTGATTGGCAAAACCAAATTCAGCATTGCGCATCCCTTCCAAAACCGCATTGGACGGATTAACATTAAACGCAATTTGATCAGCCATCACCCAACTCAGAAGTCCCTGCATGCCGATCGCCAGACCAACGACCGCAATCACAGCACCAACAATCGCAGGAATCACAGCCGACATCATCACCCCGACCACAATACCGCCGGCCAAGGCCAGTGCTGCACCAAATCCGAACAGCGTTCTTCCATACTGCTTGATTGCCGAGCGCGGCTCAGTACCCACCAGAATATCCTGTCCGATTTGTCTGGTCAGCACACGCTGCATGAGTGACGGATTCATCATCTTAGTATAACTGGCATAGGAAATACCGAACTGCGCTTCAAACGAGGATTCCAGATAGACACGGTCATCCCGGGCCAGCGTCCGGTCCTCAATTTGCGCGGACAGTTTCTGCATCAGCGGCAATGCCGTATTTTCCAGTTCACCCATGGCCTGATTGAGCTCAACCAGATCATCATTGGTAAACTCACGACCTTCAAATTTGCTCTTTAAATACTCATAAAGATTGATTTGCAGCGCTTGGCCGTCTTGGACACGGGAAATACCGGCCCAACGCAAACCCGTCATTTCGGCCTGCCCGACCACTTCTTTGAGAGCTTCTCCGTCAAGAATATACTGTTTGATAAATTCGACGACCGCAAACTGCCCAAATTCCCTGAAATGCGGGCTCTGCTGCAGCTTGGATTCCAGGGCATTATACTCAGCATCACTGAACATGGAACTGATCGCCATAATGGTCTGCGTCAACAATATATTGGAAAATTTCTGATCCAGGAACCGGATGGAATCACGACCAACCCGAATTCTGGAACCTGCCTGATTCACAATATTTTCAGATTCCGCCACTGTATCCGAACCAAGATCAACGGCATGAACACTATCCAGTGCATTGGGAACCAAACTAAAAACAGCTGCCAACAAATGCATATACCCATAATGCCGCGCCTGCTGATGAACATTAAGATCTATGTTTCCAAAACGGGATTCCTTAAGCAGACTAACGAGTGTGTTGACCGCCGTCTGACCGTCCGCTTCTTTTCCACCCATCTGTTGCTTCCAGGTGTCTACCAATGATCGGCCTGCCTGTATCTGATTTTCCGCACTGCGTGTGCTTTCAACCGCACCTGCCACTTCCGGTTTTTGATGATTAATGGTCACACGACTTTCCTTCTCTACTCTGACGATCAAACCTTGCTCTACAATAGTACCTGTTGTCGCGGAAATTGCGCAGACCATACCCACTGGTCCTCCCAATAGGACACCAATCAATGCTGCCGTAATCACAGTTGAAAACAAGCGACTGCCCAATGATGTCCAACGACCGCTCATTGCCTGCACAATTTCCTGTGCCTTACCTGGTATAAATCGTGTTGCCTGGTTGAACAAGGGCTGTGCCAAAGGCATTAATAACAACCCACTGGCCAAGCCCAGTGTCGGTAATCCTGTGAATCCGAGCAAAGCAAATGCTGCCGCACCAATCAACAGGGTCGATGTCCGGCTCGGCACAAGATACCTGTCTTTGACATTGAACAGCGGTAAAATAAATCTTGCCTGCTGCATGTGCCGGAGCATGTTGCTCCAACCTTGCGTCATTCCTTTCACAGTTCTCTTGGCCCAACTCTGCATCGCCAAAGTCTCACGCGCAGCAACTTCTAATTCGCCTGGTGTAACAGGAATATTGTTTCTGCTTTCGATAAGCTTCTGGAGCGATGCACTGACTTTAATCGTTGTAAATTGATTGAAATAACGAACTCTATTTAACTGCTGATTTATATAATTATTGGCCCCAAAAAGATCCATGGTCAGTCCCTGATAGCTCATGGTGCTATGATGGGGATTGGCTTGCAATTCAGGTATTTCCATACTGACTCGTGCAATATTCTCAACGGCATTCATATAACTACGCTTCATAAGGGAATTGCCGCGATTCAAAACACGTATTTGGCTGACAATATTATTAGATTCACCCATGGTTTGGTAGAGTTTCCAGGTTTCGCCGAACTTTTCCGTCATTTTAGCGTCAACCCATTGCTCCCCATATTGTCCCTGATATTTGGCAACTGTTTCCGAATTTTTCTGCTGCCAGGCATCACTCTGCCAAGTCTTGGCATATTCGGTCACCAGCTGGATCTGTGCACCGGATGCCTGAATGGCACTGGTACGCGCCTCAAAATATCCGGCAAGCTGTTTGATAACAGGAATCCGCTGCCAACCGGTGTTTGTCTGCAACCGAGAGGCATTGTAATTGGGTAAGGTCAACACGCGTGAAAGCGCGGTCGCAGGTGTCCCTGAGCGACGTGCAGCTATATCCGTGATGCCCTGGTATTTCCGGAGCAGTTTGGGAAGGTTGCTCTCAACCGTCTTGGCCAGCTCAGCCATATATTCCGGAGATCCCTTCGCCACCTTGACCGAAACGGTTTCCTCGGTCTGAATGCCGGCCTGAGTTTTCCGCGATGCCTGGGTTTTCTGCACATCCACCTCGTTCAAGATACGCTTGGCAATACCTGTGGTTTCACCCTTTACCCTGCCCTCACCGACCAACAGGTCGCTAAATTGCTTGAACAGATCAAAATGGGCATCCGTTGAACTGAGTGGAACACGCTTTCCATTAACTTCCTTTGCTTGAAGATCAACAGAAAGCACTTTATTTTGATTTCCTTTACTCTCCATTGCTGCCTGGATCTTGTCAAACAGGATTCTGAATTCACCGATCTCACCCCGCGTAATATTATTGATCTCATTTAGATCAAGACTCAGTCCGGAAATACCCCGAGCACGTTTATGCGCACCCGTATTGTTATCAAGAACATTAACACGTTTCATCGCCTGCCGATAAACATCAATTGGGCGCATATCCATCTGATGAATCGCTGCACGCATTTTCTGCATATGTCCTTTGGTGGACAAGGTATTCAACCCCTCGCCCACCTTTGGTGCCATAATCATACGTTTTTGCTTCCAACCGCCTTCAGCCTTAATCATACTTTCCAATTCACCCATGGCCACGGTCCAAAGTTCGGGTGCCATACCGTCAATCTGAATCAGCTGAACCACGTCCCCGCCAGGATGTTTCATCATTCGGCGAATCACCTTTTCCGCTGAAGCAGAGGTCAAAACATTGCCTTCACCACGCTCAACCTTAATATTGTGATCGCTGATATAGCGCTCAATTGATTTCGCGTTGATCTCGACAGTCTGTGTTTTATATTTCTGCTTGCTGAACGTTCCTTCGTGTAATGCTTTTTTAATTTCAGCGAGTGTTCCCATCAGTGCCGGATTATCATTATGCGTAAAAACTTGTTGATGAATAGTTTCACCCTCAATTTTTGTTTCCATAAGTTTAATAGCTTCACGCACGACGGCAGTGCGATCATTATATCCTTCGCGGCTCAATTCCATCTTCACCTTACCGTCACTTCCCATACGGAGCGTAATAACATCCTGACCGACCTTAACCTGAAAATAACCCTCCTGTTTTACAACATCATACAGATCAACAACAGGCTCATTATTCACCCGAACGAGACGCTTACCCCATGTTGATAAGGTTCCGGTAATCCCCTCGAAAGTTCCTGAAAAACCCACAATATTTTGAGCACCCAAAAGATTCATAGCCTCGGTCATGGTTACTCTCTCTGTCGTCGTATGTACCAGTGCCTCGACAACCGATTCTATAAACTGACTGTTGCGTGCACGGAAACTGGACGACTTGATCTCACGCATGGCAGCCCGATGTCCGGTCATCCCCTCACCCTTGCTCTGAAAAAATATCTCGATGTTGGTGAAAGCGGCCTGGAGCTGATCTCCGAAAATGGTATTGGGCTTGCCCACGCCGCCTTCAGCAGTCCCATAATGCGCCCGACCCTTTTTCAGCTCACCGGTCCACTCGCGCCCATTCTTGGTTGAAAGAACTTTTGCCATTTTATCCAAAATAATACGGTCACCTGATTTGGCATAATCCAGGCCCGTCGCTGAACGGATTTCCTTGAGTGCTTCTGCTGTAAACTGTATCTGGTTACGCGCCTGCTTACCAAATCCATTTTCCACATTCTCAAAAACTTCAAAAACTTTATTCTTCTGTACCACACCATCCTTCGTGACTTTATTGATAAACCATTCCCGCACATTACCATACATTTCCACATGCTTGATGGCCACATCACCCAACTGAGCCTTTACCGCGCCGCTTAAATAAGGCGCAATACCTGACGCTCCGATAATGGTGTCCGTCACATGGAAAGCGGCATGAAGTTCATCCCAGGCCGCGGTCCCTAATTTTTTCTGAAGCAATTTTGCAATCTGAGCATCCGTCTTGCCAGCACTGCGCATTTCCAACACAACATGTTTTAAGGTCTCACAATCCGACACATACATCTTACCTTCCTGAAAACCGTTCTTGATCACATCAGCTGAAGTTTCCTTGGTCAGTTCAATCAGCATGCCCTCTTTGGCCATCTGTTTAAATGCATATTCTCCCAGTATCTGTTTCACCAATGAGGGATTAACCGTCATATACAGCATGGCCGGTACTTTCATCCCCGGATGATTGGCTTTGAAAAGCTCCATCGCAACTTTCAAGGTAATCGGCGAACTGGATTTACCACCGCCCATGGCCAACTGCAATGCCTCGCCGATCACAGTTTTCATAGCCGGGTTTTTCACATGCAGCTCCATATTGAGATAATGCAATTCCGCCTGCCTGAACAGAAACGAAAGCATGGGCTGGTCCAGGGTAAAGAACCGGTAACTGGCATCTGCCTGAAACTGCTTGACCAATTCCTTGAAAATCATCCTGGCCTGGCTGTTCATTTCCTTGGGTAGAATTCGTTCAATCATCGCTTCCATTTCCGGCATTAACTTGGCAACTTCAGCCTTGTACTCCTTCATGAGCGCATCAAATTTGGCGGTTTCCTTGGCATCAAACGCCTTGGTTAATTCGGATTGCAACTCACCAATCCGGCCTTTGCTGCGCAACTTTGTAAGCGCTTCACCCATTTTGAAGCCGATCTGCTCCAGCACTGCGGGTTTGCTGGTCGTGATATTTTTCAACCCGAGCGACTCCAGCATGACCTGGGTAAAACCGTCATTGTGCAGGCCTTCCAAAATTCCCTGACGCTCACTAATCATTTTTTCGCGTTTGGCTGCCTGACGTTTGGACGTCTTCTTCGTAGTTTCAGCAGATTTTTCAATTTCCGCCTGCAGTTCATTAAGCCTATTCAAGCGCGCTTTCAAATCAGCCGCTTTTTGAGGTTCAAGGATGCGTGCCACCGCAGCAGCAACATCAAATTTCAAAATCGCTGAATCTTTTTTAGCAAACCTGCGTTTAAGCGCGAGCTTGGTCTTCATATACGCTTCGCTTAGTGCGTTGCCTGCAGCCGGTTTTTCCAAAGCCAGCTCCCGCAGGTTATCGATTCGGGATTCAGCCTTGACAATATCGGCTTTGAGCGTTTCCCGGACAGTCTGGTCGGATGCCCGATTAAGTTTTGCCTTGAGCAGGTCCCGCGCCTTGACAGCCTCGGAGATCTGATGGCTGCGTTTAATCAAGCCTTTTTGGTTGCCGGGTTGGTCGGCAAGTGTGCTCGATTTCTTAACCTGGGTCTGCGCTTCTTTGACAAGTTGCTCACCTTGTTTCACCGCCTGTTCTTTCATCTTGGCGGCTGTTTCCTGACCGGTTTTCCTGGCCGACTCAATCATGCCGGTTTTTTGTTCACTCACGGTTTTGAGATGGTTCTCAGCAGCGCGCAGAGTTTCCTGGGCCTTCTTCAATTCAACTTTCGAAAGTATCTCTGCTTTCTTACCTTGGGCGTTCTTCAGGGCGGTTTCCGCCTCAGTCACACGCGCCTTGGCATTCTCAATCCCACTCTCCGCCTTTTTAATCATGGTATCCGCATCTTTGCCTGCCGCTTCAACACGTTGTTCTGTCAACTCAGCACTTCTCGCCTCGGCATTTTTTACCATTTCCGCAGATTTAGCCTGGGCTGCTTCAATTGCAGTGGGTTTTTGCTTGGCAATTTCAGCCTCAACTTTTGCTTCGGCACGGTTTTGTGCAAGATTCGCTTCATTATACTTGGCAGCAATTTCCATATAGTCTGCTTTGGCTTTGGCCAGACTGGTCTGAGCCTCACTCATTTTTGCCCGGGCCTGTTTGAGGCTTGCTTCCGCAGCCTGCACGCCCTTGCCCGAAGTTTTGGCCGCTTCCACGCCGTGTTCAGCTGCGCGCAGACCACTTTTGGCTGTTGTCGCCTCAGCTTCAGCTTTTTGGAGATTTTCCGCTGGTTTTTTTATCTGCCTGCGTAATTCTCCTGCTTGATTGCGGGTCTTGGTCATCGCACTTCTTGCGCTGGTAACTTCAGCAGAGTTCGCAATCTTTGCATTCTGTTTTGCAGTTTGCAATTCTGCATTGGCCTGTTCCAATGCCATCTCCGCTTTTTGCAGAATATCACCGCCCTGTTTTCCGGCCTGCGCCACTTTGGCTTCCGCAGTCTTGGCCCGGCTTTCCGCCTGCCGCAATTCAACCTTGGCCTGGCGTCCCATAATTTCACCGGCAGCCTGACTGGTCTGGGATATCTTGAAATTCCGGATCACCTGCATGGGATCACTGGACGAGAGCAATTTACGCAATTGATCAACCGTCATGCGGCGTGACATCTCGCGTACCGTGGCCCGGCCTTCCGCAGTCTTCATAAGGTTCTTGACAGCTTCCCCGGCCGGAGCCTTGCTTCTGGCTAAGCCTTCTACACGGGCATCTACCACATCCATATTCTGTTTTCCAGCTTCAGCAACATTATTATGAAAGGTCTCCACTGCATCAAGATTTTTAATATGCTGGTCTCCAATTGATTCCGCAGTCATGCTTGACTGACGCGCGGCTGATTCCTGCATGTTGAAAACGCTCTCTTTCGCTAAGGCCACGTCATACGCACCCTCGGCCTTGGCTGCCAGTTCGGCATCGTATTTGAGTCCCAGGTCTTTGGCCAAGGAATGCTGCTGTTCTATTGAAAGATTCCCCCTGCTTTTTTGCTCAGTACAGAGTTGTTCAAATACTTTTTGTGCCTGGGATTTCATACCGTTTCCGGCCATAGCCTTAAGGCGCATGGCAGCTCCCGGTCCCTGGAACATGGCCATCACTTTGGCGTCAATGCTGCCGCCCTTTTGTATGGCATCCAGCATTTTCATGAGCTGACGGCGTCCTTCCACGGGCTTGCCGCCCTCTTCTGTAAAGGATTTGGTCAATTCCTTCATCTGGACTTCACTCAAACGTGCAGGCTGTCCTTGCGTTGCATCTCCGGTGCGCTGCGTCAGATCCTGAATTTTGGCCTCCAATTGCTCCATATCCGCTTTGTCTATACGGTTTTCAATCTCCTTGGCCTCGTTTTGCAGGCCGGCCTGCTCAAACATGGCTTCCGCTTTTTGATCCAATAGTTGATTGGAGCGCTTTGCATCCGTTGTATTCTCAAACTGCGCATCCAGGTCAAGTATTTTTTTCTGGGTATCAACCTGCTTTTGCTGGTTTGAATTGCGCTCTTGAGCGATCTCCAGACGCTTGGCCTGAGATTCAAGCTGAGCACGTTCCCCAGGTGTTTTTGCCTGCTCCATTTCGGTCTTCAATGTCTCACTTTGCCCGGCCATCTTCTTGGCCTCGGATTTCAGCTTTGTGCTTTGCTCAGCCAGTGCTTGGCGGTTCTGCTGCCGCGATTCAATTCCGCTGACAACTTCCTGCTGAGCTTCCAGTTTTGCCTCCATGGTATCTAGTTTCATTTTGGCGACTTCGTTTACATCAGTTTTGGACTTGATTTCCGCACCCAAATCCAATACCCGCTGCTTGGCTTTTTGCAATGTCATTTCTGCTTGAATCTGCTTCAATTCCGCCGCTGCGGCTGAACGCTGTTCTGCTGTTCCAGCTGTTTTCATCCGGGTCTCGGCTTTATTTTTCATCCCCGTCAGCTCTGCCATTGCTGCCGCATGTGTCCCCCCTTGGGCCCGAGTCTGCATCCTGGCTTCCAACCCTTCAATGGCTTTCTGATAACTTTCCATGCGGCTTTCCAACTTGGCAATCTTTGCATCACTGGCCGTGGTTTCCGCCCGGAGTGCTTTAACATCGCTTTTCAGTTTTGCAATTTCCACTTTACCAGACTCAACATTAATCTGTTCAGTTAACAGTGCACTTTCCTGTGCAGCAGCTTGACGTTCCGCTGTTTTTAAAGACGCATCTGTCGTACGCGCCTCGGCAGCCGTACGCTGAGCTTTTAATTCAGGAATCACCAGTTCCCGGGCCGCTGTTATATCCGCCTTAAGGGAGGTCACTTTGGCCTCCAATCCCGCCGTATATCTGGCAGATGCCCCGCTTCCTTCGGCTTTGGCATTGGAAAGCAGCTTCTCAGCCACTCTCAGCGATGCTTCCGCCTTGATAACAGTTTTCTGCGCCGGTGTGCCTTCCAATTGAACCGTTCTGGATGCTGCACCGGTCTCACCTGTAACCTGTGATTTACTGGTCTGGCGCCCGGTAATGCGACTCATGACCGAATTGCGCACACTCACCATACGCACCCGTATAGCTCCCATAAAACGACCGACTGGGCTAAAGAAAGCTGCAAACCGCGGTGCAACTGAAGAAATCTCCACCGTTTTAACACCGCCGGATTTTCCTTTGATGATCGTCTTACCCTCTGCCAGTAATTTGATCATCTTAGGCGCATTGGTTATCATCTGCGCCTGATGTTTGGCAAACGAACTGATAAACGTCCCCGCAGCTTTGGCATAATTCCCTGCGCTGTGCCTACCCCTGAAATTATTCAATTGTTTGCCTAATTTAGCACTTGTTAACGCATGACCGGCAAAAGTCCCCGCACCCTTGGGCATCTGGAGATGCGACATTCTAAATCCAGGAGCTTCCACCATTTTCATAAACTGAGCCATTCCGCCACCGCCGCCTTGGCGGGCAGCCATCTGGCCGATCGTTGCGCCCTGTCCTTTACCAGAAGTGATATTAAGATCACGAACCTTAATTTCTCCTCCTGACATTCCCTTCTTGGGTTTCAAACCAGCGTCCTTTGCCAACTGCTCAACTGTCTTACTAAGTAATTGCTTCCCGCGACCCTGTGCAATTTCAGTTTTCATGTGTTGCTTCATCTTACTCAACCCAGCTTCACTGAAGGCTCCCTTTGCCTGAACAAATGGTGCTCTGACCATCATCACTGCAAAAATAACTCCGATGGCACCGCCCACGACTTGGGACATACCGTTAACGATATGACGAATTCGCGATCCGGGCCGGGAACTATCCCCCATCATGTGAATGCCTTCTGCGATTCGTACAAAAGGTTCGACGAAAAATGTCTCGAACATAGTGCCCAAACCATTGATCAGTGCATCTTTTCCAATCATAACCGCTGCGGCAATACCGCTGAGCATCGTTCCCACAACCGGAATCAGGTTAAGGGACAAAATTATAATAATCGGAAGATTATCGCCTGTGGCTTTGGCCAATACTGCCAAGGTTCCAAAAATCGCACTGGCCGCATCACCGTAAGGCATATCGGCATAGGATTCAGAAACTTTCACAAAATAATCACCCAGTGCATTCAGTTGTTCACCGGCCCATTGAAAAAATGAATCCATAGGGGCAAAAACTGTTTCCACACCTGCCATAAATTTATCAATTACCAAAGCACCCAAAGACTCACCGGTCATTTTTTTGTACAGCATGCCGGTTCCGGAATAATCAAGCGACACCTCAACCGCCGCTCGCAGGGCTGTTCCGGCGCCATCCAAAATACCTACCACAGTAGCCAAGGTCATCCGGCCCAGCATCTTACCGAATTCACCCATGGACTTGCCAAAATATTTCAGTGTAAATCCGCCTTCTTCATTATAGGCCTTCATCACACCGTCAACATATTTATTAACCGCACCGGAAATCGCAGAGGCAAATTTATTCCAAACATTGCCGAATTTCCGGCCAAGTGATGTCACTTCGCGTCCATCTCCGGTGTAGGTGCGTTTGACACCCCGGGCATCGGTGAGTATAATTTTGTCACCCTCGACCTTGACCTTGATATCTGCCCCCATTTTAATGGGCTTTTCACCCAGACCGCGAACCATGGTCGCATCGTCCTCAACTGAAAGGGTCAACTTAATATCCTTGCCATCAACAGTAATAACCTCTGTACGGCTAATTTGCACCAGACTGCCATGTTCATTTTTAGCATATTGGTTGCCGTACATGTCTGTACCGGTCACATTTCCTTCCAGCAAATTTTCCATCTTGGTGACCGTCATGCCATTAACGACTTCCTTACCAAGATACTTGCTAATCATCCTAAATGTACCCTTGTCCCCCAGGACACCTTTTTCGTCAATACCGTACTGGTTGCCGAACACATCCGAACCGGTCATGGTCGCATCTTCATCCAACAAGTTGATCATCTTGGTGACCATGACGCCGCCTATTTCTTCATTGCCCATGAATTTAGATGTCATAGTAAAAGCGCCTTTGGTACCAAATTCGCCCTCTTTGTCCACACCATATTGATTGCCAAATACGTCAGAACCGGTGATTGTTTTTTCACCCCGCTCGACCGTACCGTCCTGATCAAGATCCAACAAGGCCTCCATCTTGGTGACGGTTTTACCGTCAATAATTACGGTTCCCAGATATTTACTGGTCATACCAAATTCAGCCTTGCTGTTTCGGCTCTCGATCATGCCATATTGGTTGCCGAACATGTCGCTGCCGCTGACCACACCCTCACCCGTTCCCAGCGTACCCTCCATCATGGTCACGGTCTTGCCGTCCACCACACGGTACTCCAAAAATTTCTGAGACATGAGCATATTCGCCTTGGCTGCGCCGGATGCCCGTTTGCCGCAGACATACATGTTACCGAAGATATCACTACCGGTCTCCACACCCTTATCCTTGCCCAGCAGGCCCCGCATCACAGTCACGGTCTTGCCGCCCACAATCTCACGACCCACAAACGCTTGCGACATCACCAGCTCGCCTTTGGCATTATGCTCACCGGCTTTGTCACGCGTATACGTATTCCCAAATGCATCACTGCCGGTCTCCACACCTTTGTCCTTACCCAGAAGGTTTCTCATAACAGTCACGGTCTTGCCATCCACAATTTCACGGCCCACAAATGCCTGTGACATCACCAGCTCGCCTTTGGCATTATGCTCACCGGTTTTGTCGCGCGTATACGTATTCCCAAATGCATCACTGCCGGTCTCCACACCTTTGTCCTTGCCCAGGAGGTTTCTCATGACAGTCACGGTCTTGCCGTCCACAATCTCACGGCCCACAAATGCCTGCGACATCACCATCTCACCTTTGGCATTATGCTCTCCGGCTTTGTCGCGCGTATACGTATTCCCAAATGCATCACTGCCGGTCTCCACGCCCTTGTTGCTGCCCAACAGGCCGCGCATCACGGTCACCGTCTTGCCGTCCACAATCTCACGGCCCACAAATGCCTGCGACATCACCATCTCGCCTTTGGCATTATGCTCTCCGGCTTTATCGCGTGTATAAGTATTCCCAAAGGCATCACTGCCGCTCTCCACACCCTTGCTGCTCCCCAGCAGGCCGCGCATCACGGTCACAGTCTTGCCATCCACAACTTCACGACCCACAAATGCCTGCGACATCACCATCTTACCCTTGGCGTTGTATTCACCTGCAGCATCGCGAACATAACTATTTCCAAAAATATCACTGCCGCTCTCCACGCCTTTGTTGCTGCCCAGCAGACCGCGCATCACGGTTACGGTTTTGCCATCCACAATCTCACGACCCACAAATGCCTGTGACATCACCATTTCACCCTTGGCGTTGTATTCGCCGGTGGCATCACGTACATAACTATTGCCAAAAATATCACTGCCGGTCTCTACACCTTTGTTACTGCCCAGCAGACCGCGCATCACGGTTACGGTCTTGCCATCCACAATCTCACGACCTACAAACGCCTGTGACATCACCATTTCACCCTTGGCGTTGTATTCGCCGGTGGCATCACGTACATAACTATTGCCAAAAATATCACTGCCGGTCTCTACACCTTTGTTACTGCCCAGCAGACCGCGCATCACGGTTACGGTCTTGCCATCCACAATCTCACGACCTACAAACGCCTGTGACATCACCATTTCACCCTTGGCGTTGTATTCGCCGGTGGCATCACGTACATAACTATTGCCAAAAATATCACTGCCGGTCTCCACGCCCTTGTTGCTGCCCAGCAGACTGCGCATCACGGTTACGGTCTTGCCATCCACAATTTCACGACCTACAAACGCTTGCGACATCACCATCTTGTTATTGCTGCCGCGTATGTATGCATTCCCAAATGCATCGCTGCCGGTCTCCACACCCTTGCTGCTCCCCAACATACCGCGCATCACGGTCACGGTCTTACCATTTACAATAGTACGACCTACAAATTTTTGGGACATCACCATCTTGCCACCGGACCCACTCACATAGCTGTTCCCAAAGGCATCACTGCCTGTCACAATCCCTTTGCTGTTGCCCAACATACCGCGCATCATGGTGACAGTCCTGCCATTCACAATGGCACGACCTACAAATTTCTGAGACATCACCATCTTGCCGCCGGACCCACTCACATAGCTGTTGCCGAAAGCATCGCTGCCGGTCACAATACCTTTGCTGCTCCCCAACAGGCCACGCATCACAGTCACCGTCTTACCATCCACAACCTCACGACCTACAAATGCCTGTGACATCACCATCTTGCCCTCGGCGCCATATTCGCCTGTAGCATCAAGCACATAACTGTTGCCAAACATATCACTGCCGGTCACAACACCTTTGCTACTCCCCAACATACTGCGCATCATGGTGACAGTTTTGCCATTCACAATGGTTCGGCCTTCAAATTTCTGTGACATGACCATACTGCTCTGAGCACCATATTCGCCCGCAGCATCACGCACATAGCTATTACCAAACGCGTCACTGCCGGTCTCAATACCCTTACCACTCCCCAGCAGGCCGCGCATCACGGTCACGGTCTTGCCATCCACAACCTCACGGCCCACAAATGCCTGTGACATCACCATCTTGCCTTGCGCATTGTATTCACCAGCGGCATCACGAACGTAACTGTTACCGAACGCATCACTGCCGGTCTCAATACCCTTACCACTCCCCAACAGGCTGCGCATCACGGTCACGGTCTTGCCGTCCACAACCTCACGACCTACAAATGCCTTTGACATCACCATCTTGCCTGACCCATTTATATAGCCATTGCCAAAAGCATCACTGCCGGTTAAAACGCCTTTATTATCACCCAGCATATTGCGTACCACAGTCACGGTCTTACCCTTGACAACCTCAGTCCTGACATACGCCTGAGACATCATCAGACTGCCTTTGGCTCCGTATTCACCTGTAGCATCGCGCACATAACTATTACCGTACATATCCGAACCGCTCACCATACCCTTGCTGCTGCCTAGCAGGCCTTTCATAACCGAGACGGCAATCCCATTGACAATCTCCACACCCATGGCCTGCTGCGACTGCACCAGGCTTCCCTGGACGCCGTATTCACCTGTAGCATCCCGAACATAGGTGCTTCCGTACATGTCCACACCGCTCTCAATACCCTTGGTGTTTCCCAACAAGCTTCTGGTGACTGTCACGCTAAGACCGTTGGCAGCTTTCTCCACCTTCACAAACTCCATGGACTGTACAATCTTGTTTTTGGCGCCATACTCGCCGGTGACATCCAGTACATGTTGGTTGCCATACATGTCACTGCCCGTGACTTTGTTGGTCAAGAGATTACGCGTCTTGGTCACAATAGCACCACCAATGATTTCCGTGCCAACCGCTTGCGTGATCATGACAAAAGCGCCTTTTTCACCCAACTTCCCGGCAGTATCATATCCATAGGTATTGCCGTACATATCCGACCCGGTTATCTGGGCATTTTTACCGTCAAGCAGATTAATGGTTTGTGTGACAACCGCACCATTCACAACAACTGTATCCACAACCTTGGTCAGCATCGTGAACTCACCGGCTTTGCCTAACTTGCCGCCTTCGTCAATGCCATAACCATTTCCGTAGATATCCGTTCCGCTCACTCTGCTGGTACGTAAATTGGTCATACGTTGGACGTAAAGTCCGTTGATATTTTCAAACCGTCCGGCCCGCTCGATCATAACCAACTCACCAACCTGATTATTGGGATACTGGTCCGCCACTTTAGCTTCCAGCTCGGAATAGACATTGCCATTGGAATCCGTGACACGCCAAAGTGCATGTTCAGTCAGCAAGCTCCGCGAAGCCATATTGATTTCATTACCGGTTGTTACATATTTGTGCTCCGCAGTCGCAATATAACCTTCAGCGGTCTTGGTATAGGTCGTGCCGTTCTTGGTAAAAGACTGGGATGAATGCGTCTGCAAGGTGGAAACCGTCGTCCTGACACGATAATTGAATCCGTCAACAGTGGCATTGTCATACACCACCCTGCCGGTTTGTTTAAATGTCCCATCCGGTTGCTGAGTATATATCCCGCCATCGACCTCAGCTGTGCCGGGCGTGGGATTGATCATCCCGCGCGAGGATACCGTGGTTGTTACTTTCCGGCCTGAATCCAGTGTGATGGTCATTTTCTGTTGTGTGCCGGTTTGTTTGAAGGTACCGTTCGCTTGTTCGGAATAGACCTTGCCGTTTTCTACACCGGTCCAATTGGCGCCCGGATCCGCACTTTTGGTAACAACCAGGGAAATGGTCTCGCCTTTATCCGTCGTGACAGTCTGATAGTCTCGGTAACCTGTCGGCTTCCATTCGCCGCTTGTTCCTTTGGAGGCAAATTCAAAATCCGCCACCGGCTGGGTAACCTCTCCCATCATGCTACTCACCGTCTCACTCTTGGTCATGGTGCCTTGGGGGCTGGTCTGGATCAAAATATGTTTGCGATAAATATTTTCAACCCTGACCTCCTGGCTGCCCAGCTTGCCGTTTTCGATCTTGGCAATATTTAAAATCATGGTTTCCTTAAAATCAAATTCCACCACTTGCTGGGTACCGCTTCCACCGGCCTCACCGGGATTGGATTTTTGTAAGGCCCGGCCTTCATGGCTAAAAAACAATTCTACCTCGGTGGCATTATTCATGATGGTAAAACCACTGTCAGTCATCCTAAGCGAATAGCCGTCGCCATTAGTGGCGCGCAGCATAGCGAATGATTCCGGAGTTATCTTCCCGTTTTTATCATATGCCAGCGTAATACCCATTTGTTTGTAACTGATTTTATAGCCGGTTAAACTGTTATTCTCATAAGTTGCACGCGCTGTCCGATTCCCGCCATCGGTTGTTTTATCCACCACAAAATCACTCAGATCCTTGCTGGTATACTGAACAACAGTTTGATCTTTGTCCGACAAATGCACTTCCTGGAGCCGTCCATCATACTTGGCGATATATCCAATTGACTCGGTCTTTCCGCCATCAGTAAATTGCGTGGTCCCGGAAACATAATATTGCTTGGCAGCAATCTCTGCAGGTGATCCCACAACCGTCAATGTAGTGTTATCCGGCATCTGAAAGATAAATGCGGTTTTCCCCAACAGATGCTGGCTTGTTTCGGGTTTGAAACCGGCTGCTAAAAGATCCTGATTGGTTTGTAAAACCGCCCCCTTGACAACCTGCCGGTTACCGTCAATCGTCATTGTCCCTTCATTTTTAGCGGCATTAAAGGAAACATCACCGGATTCCACAGGATCAAAGTATTTGGTCGTCCCGGCTGTCGCATCGGGTTTAATGAGCGTTGCCGTGGCCGTATTGTCAGGATGAATAATCAGTGTATGTTTTGCGCCATTAATGACCGCTTCTCCAAAAATATCCGCTGTCCGGTTTGGTGCGAGTAATTTTTGAACAAAAGCTGTCTGGCCCTGATCACCTTGCCCAAGATTTACCTCCAACTGTGTGTTCTGTTCAGTCATTTTCATGCCTTGCGGTGTTGAAGTAAATATTTCTTGGGGTACATTGTTTGAATCGGCGACCGTAACTTTTTGCGGTGACAAAGTGCCGTTTTCATTAGAACCAAACTCCATGCTGACTAATGAACCGTCATCATTCTTCTGCGTAAATGTGATATTGCCCTTTTCATCCTTAGAAACGCTTCCATTCATGGAAGGAACGTCCTTACTCTGGCCGTTGCTCACTCCTGAAGCAGCAGACTGGACTTCATTAGATAAATTCTGTGTCATTTTAGAAATCTCAGGTGACATTTCAGGCAAATCAAGATTTCCAAATTTGCCCATATCTCCGCCTATTTTATCGTCCAGGGCTTGATACTGTAAACTCATGGCCGCAGCCTTGGCATCCATGTTTCCGGGCTGTATCTTGGAAAGAAATTCCTGCGCCCCCTTCATGGCTTGTTCAATTTCAAACGCCTGACCGGCATTGTCCATAGAACCCAGCATTTCAGCAGCTTTCATATTAATAGCCGCCTTTTGATCAGCCGGCATATTGGTATTGTCAGCCAAACTCATGGCTGCTTTTACCGAGTTGACAGCCTGCTCCGTGGTCCCGTCATCCGCCTGCAAGGCAGCCAATTGTAGGTTCATCTCCGGACTGTTGCTCTGACTGACATGATTGGCAATACTTCCCAATGCTCCCGGATCGGGATTATTGGCATACATTCCCATCTCCGCTTTTGCCAAAGATCCCATGGCATCCTGGCGTTGTTGGGTTCCCAATAGTTGGGAGTCAGCGTGATTTTGAAGTGTTTTAACTGCTTCAGTACCCATGCTCCGGGTCTCCGCCAAGGTTAATTCCCCACCGGCCGCATCCACAGCAACACCTTTGGCCGCATTTTCCGCCAGGATCATGGCCTTCCGGACATCCGCAGGTAAAGATTTGGCATCCACCGGTAACGTCGCTGTCAAGGCATGCTGTTCACCCTTGGAATCCGTGTAGGCTGCCACAAATTCATCTGAGACTTTTGTTCCTGAACCACCGGATGCACTCTCATATTCATAAACACCGCCTTTGTCCCCTTGGCCCTGGGTTGAACCATTGGGCACAAAAACCCGTTCTTTCCCTTTCATAAAACTACCTTCCATGCGGTACTCACCTTGCTTGACAAACTCATTATTGCTGTTGAGCGCAACCTGATATTGCTTGCCTCCCGCATCTTCAACAATCTGGGTTCTTTCGCCATCAAACTTAAAGGAGACCTCGATAGGATTGGCATCGGTTCCGATGTTGGTACTAATTCCTTCGCCCACTTTCGGTGCTGACGCTTTGGCTGTTTCACCAGATGCTACCGGGTCTGAACCATCAGCAGTCACTTTCGCGCCGTCAGCTCCATCACCGCTGGCTGTTGTTTTGGCCGAGCCATCTCCTGGCGTTCCGGATGTATTGCCGCCTGAAGCATCAGTAGAAACAGCAATATCATCATTGCGCCGCTCAGCCTTGGCTGCCTCACCCTTGGTCTGCCCTGCTTTATCGGTCTCGGCCGTCAATCCACGTGTAACCGGTTTATCCGCAATCGGTGTCATCTTACCGTCTTCAACCTTGAAGGTTTGTTCCTGCGTAACCGCGCCGTTTTCATAGGTTGTGGTTTTCACTTCTGTGGGCTGCGTTGCGGCTGTTTTGCCTGCATCGGCACTGCCGGGTGCAGTCGATGTCTGCAAGCTGGCCGGCGTTTGATAATCAAACGTTTTGGTGACCTGGGTTCCATCGGAACGCGTTGTTTGCGCACCGATAAGTTGACCCGTATTATTAAAGACTTTGGTTACATTCTGGCCGTCCGCATTTTGTCCCTGGGAATAAGAATAATTACTTCCGCTTTGCAAAGACCCGCCAGCCTCCAACTGCTTTGCCAGTTGCTGCACACCGGACGGCTGCGTGGTTGCACCGCTGTTGGCAACCGCCGAAACTTTTTCCGTACCATTCGCATTCGCAGCGCCTGCTGAAACAAAATCCGACCCTCCGGATTCAAGCAAACGGTTGTTGTTTTCAGAATTTTTCTGTACATTTTTATTTTGCATTTCCGTAGTGTTGGCCGTGTTGGCCCCGCCGCCATCGCCGCCACTGGCATTGCTTCCCGTTGATATCGCGTCCCCTTCAGGCTTGGGAACATCACCATCCATACGCTGCACACCATCCAGATCTGCAATCTTGACATCATTGTTTTGCAGCTTCACCTCATTGCGAGGCGCGTCAGAACTTTCCATCCGTGTTCCGGCATCATTGTTCACAGAAGTACGGTTATCCAGTCCTTCCTGTGGTTTGGTGCTCGCATCTTGCTGTGGCTGCTGTTGCGGCGCTGTGACCGAGGAATTATTATCGGCCGCATCCATCGTATTGTTCATGTGTGATGTCTGGGTATTTGTCTGTTTTGATGTTTCCGTTTTTGCGGTCTCACTCCGGGGCTGTGAGGTTTCCTTGGGTTTGGTATCCTGAGGCGCCGGCATACTGCTGCTGTCAGGAGATGATTTCGGGCTCACCGTCACCTCGCTATCCACCTTGGTGGTGGTGCTGGTCATGCTTTCCATGGATTCATGGCCGGTGGAAGGTATCCCCGCAGTATTCGGTGCACTCTCCGGCATATTCACACCGGTCGGTGCTGTCGTGGGTGAAAGATCGGACTGCTGAGAAAGCGAGCGGTTGGCAAAATTGTCCGCCGTGGTGGGAATCAATGGTCCCTGGGTATAATTCGTTCCGGTCCCGCCGACCATGATAACCGACGATCCCATCTGCATCGTTGAACCGGCTAAATAGGATGGTGTGGTACCGGTCATGCCCAAACCGGTCATGCCAAGGGTGCCGGCGCCGACACCCAGCGTCCCAATACCAACGCCTCCCTTGCCGCCGGCACCAAATCCACCGCTGACAGAAGCAGCAGAAACCATGGTTTCAGACGGCATAAACATGGAACTCATTGACATGGGTTGGGGCATATAACCTGAAGTCGGCATATTGAGAAGCAAACGCTGTCCAACACTACCTTGATATTGCGGAACAAACAGCAGCGATGGTTGGTCGGTTACCGGCGGTGTTTGCCCGGTTGTTGCGGGTGGAGAACCACTCTCCGGGGAGGCAGCCATATTGTCCACCGGGGTTGGTGTGGTGATATTGGTCCACATTTGTTTCAAATTTTTGAAAAAACTATTAATGGGTAACGCATCGGATTTGAAAACGGATTTTGCGGTTGATGCACCCGTCGCGGTTGTATTGGTTGGAATGGCTACAAATTGCCGGACAATGGCACCTAAATTTTCTCCAAAGTGCCGGGTCTGAACTTTTGAAAACCCCTGATCCTCAAGCATTGGTGCGGCATAAAGCGCGTAGAATGTCGACAGCCCGTTCGCTGTGGCAGGAAGCACGACCAGACTCATAAACTTGGCTGTACTGGCCACACCGGGATCTGTCATATAATTCACCGCACCGGCAACAGCACCGCCGATCAATCCCCCGATCATCGCGGAGTATTGCTCTGTATATCCGGCACTTTCCATAATCTTGGTCGCCACAATTTCGAGCCCAACTGCCATCAGAGATTTAAACGTATTGGAATTTACCATGGCCGTCAAATCGAATCCAGATGCGGTCATGCCTATTGCCGCTTTTAATTCGGCCATAAAGCCTTTGGCAAACTGCTTGAATACATCGCCAAAACTATCTGCATCAAACATCGCAGCAACGCCGGAGCCAATCATACCCGCACCAAGCGAGACCGCTGCAAACAACAACGGACTGGCATCCGGGAAATAGTGAGCCATCGCCAACATAATCGCTTTAGCAACCACCATCTTCGCGATGGCTTTCAGTACTATGGTGCTTCCCAAAGTTTTAAATATAGCGCTCATCGCGGCCACGGAAACTTGCGCGGCAGTTTGGGCAGCTGATACCATTGCCTGACCCGCTACTGAAACCGCAGTTCCGGCCAACTGTCCAATCCCCTGTGCCCAGCCGCCTAAGACCGCAGTAAAAATCATTAATACAATCGCCAATCCTTCCGGCAGGGGCACAAACGCCACAATGGCTTCAATCATAATAATAATGGCCAGCAAAATCGGTGCTGCTGTCCCCACTGTAATTACAGTAAGAACGATGGTCACGACAAACATAAAAACTTTTCCGATCGGCGAAGCCATAAATGAGGCGCAACTTCCGCCGCCGCTGCCATGCTCAGGCGGATCGCGGTGGGTATGATGCGTGGAAAGCGCTTCGGCTTCTGCGGCAAAGGCATCGTCTGAACCGAAATAATTAGGCAAAGCCGGTGTGGTCCCTACGACAATTGCAACATTGGGGCGGGGAGGAATCTGAAAATCCTGACCGCGAACAGCAGCAGAAGCTACTTTAACAAAAGAGACAATATTCATAGGCGGACCGGTATCGGTCTGCGGTGCGCTGCCATTGACAGCTGGATTAAAACTCATGGTGCTTTGCATATTAATATCAATGCTTTGCAGCGGTGCTGTCTGGGTCAATCCTATTTGCGGCGGCATGTCCGTACTCACTTTGGCAACCTGCGGTGCTGCTACAAATGACTGAGAAACGGTATTGGGATTCTGAGATCCGAAAAGCAGCAGGCTGCCCTGGGCGACGTTTTGACCAAGCGTACTCACCATTCTTACGACCGGATTACTAACCGCAAACTGGCTGCCGTCACCCACCAAGGGTACTGTCGATGCCATTAATGGATTCGTCGAGACCAACGGATTCTCCGTGGAAAAGGTATTCGTATTATTGATGACCGTACTGGCCTGGATCTGAGTGTCCTGGTTGGTTTCCGGATCCAGTGTGCTGGTGGTTGTCTTATCCGCCGTAAGATTAGTACTGGGGCCCACCATCCCGGTTTCTACATTGGCATCCATTTCCAAATTGGAATTATGCACCGGCGCGGTCTCCGCCGCCTGGTTGACTTCTGAAACACTTCTTATCTCCGGTTGGGGTACGGTTGCCGCATCCACGTCCAGCGTGGGAGAAACTTCAGGTGTTTCCACATTCGGCGTCTCTGTCTCCGGCGTCTCGGGTTGATAAAGTGCATCCACCTGAGGGGTTTCAGGACCCTCTGCCAGCGCGATCTCCATTTCCAGTCCTTCGGCTGTCACCGCCACATCCACTTCCGGCACCGCAATGTCCGTGTCCACGGCATCCGGTTCATTGGCAGTATTCACGTTGGTCGTGGCATCCGCCGTCTCAGCGGACTCGCCGCTTCCCGGCTCAGTCTCTTCCTCTTTACCCTCCGGCTTCATATCACCTTCTACGCCTTCTTCACCCTCTTCTAAAGCAACAATTTCACTCTCCGATTGCCCGGTACCGGTCTCCACTGCCGGTTGCGAAACATCCAGAGGGACATCCACATTTTGCTCAGACAGGGCCACCGCAGACTGGGAATCATCAATCGCAGTTACATCATTCACGGTGGGTGCATCCGGCTCACTACCCTCGTTCTCCGCAGTCAGGAGCATCTCAGTGTCCGTTGACGGTTCACTCTCGTTGCCGGTTTCCAGTTCAGTGACTTCTGTTTCCTCCGTGTCTTCGCCGTTTTCAGGCGCACTGCCCGACTCGTCGCCCTCGTCTTTAACCACCATGGTAAACATGCTCAGAAAACCGCTCTCATTACCTTCGGCCGCCTGGTTGGTGCTGGGTTGAACATTGCCTTCGCCGTTGTCCAGGTTCTGGCTGAAAAGCGGGGTGGTGGTTTCGGTCTGGTCGGTGGTATTGACCTGGGTGGTGTCCACCTGGATCGTCTGATTAATGTCAGGCAGATTGCTGTCCTGGACCTGGACAGTCTCAGGCTGGTTGGTAACCGTGTTTTCATTACCCTGCGGTTTATCGGTCACGACAACTGCGGCATCCACCGTGGTGGCGGTGTCAGGCTGGCCGGTCTGTTCAACATCCACGGTCTCATTTTTCAAATTATTGCCGGTCACCATGGCGACAAATCTTTCCATCACCGTGGGTTCATTGGCAGGCTGCTCATTGGTCTGATTATTCTGATCCTGCGGTGCAACTGTCTGATTGTTACTTTCCACATCCGGCACAGTGGTCTGGTCCTGATTATTCTGTCCGGAATCATCTACCACCATCGTCTGATTCTGATTATTATCCACAACCGCAACCGCATTATTTTCCATCATGGGCTGGTCGGTTGTCACAGGTTGTACTGTCTCCACAGTTTCCGTTTCATTAACAGGAACAGCAGCTGTATTGACATTACTGCTTACTTCTGTTTCAGAACTTTCAGTTGCCGCTGCCGGGATCGGCAGGGTGTCAATACCCGTATCCTCAGTGGTTAAAGAAGCAACATTGGGTTTCATTTCCAGGCTCAGGCTGACCGGTCCCTGGCTGGCATCCACAACATCCACCATGGCTGCCGGGTCCATGGCAGGTGCTACATCCGTTTCTTCCGCAGATGTAGGCTGGCTGGTCCCTTCAGGACTTTCAGTTTCCGACAGCATATTGTTGACCATGGCGTCCAGGCTAAAAGAAGAGGTCGAGCGTTCGGCCAACGTTGTGAGCGAAACCGTATCAAGCAGATTCCCATATTCTGATTTCAAAACATTCAATGATGTGGTGCTAATTTCAGCACCGGGATCTGACACCGTCTGCGGACCGGCCTGGATATCGAGAAAAGCGTCGGGCGCGCTGCTCTCAACACTGCCGCCGGTCATCATGGAATCCCGGTTAACTTCCAAGTTGTTCTGCCGGGTTTCCGGTGCCTGGTATGAATAGTCAAACGCATGAGCCAGGATGGCATCCAGACCGGTCATGGTAAAAACAAATACCATCGCCAACATGAATGAAATTGTCCTGCGGTAATGCCGATGGATAAATCGTCCGACAAGCCGCATTGCTTTTTGACTGTTCTTTGGGAAGCCCGAATAAGTAGACATACTGATCACCTCATGGATAGAATCAAAAACCGTAACAACAGTAATAAATATTTTTACAACACAGCTGCGATGTAACATTGCTGTTTCAATCGTCTAATAATATCTTGTTTTACTAAAACTCCACCATTCAATCGTAATAATTTAAATAAATTATTTTAAATATATACTTTTTTATGCTTTATAATAAGTATATCATCGAAAAAACCCTGAGTCAAAGCAAGCGATCCAATAATACCCATAATTTAAAGGGCTATTATTTCGTTGTAAAAATTTACCCAACTTTTTCCCTTATTCGTGTCAGTGTAGGGTAATTTTTCTAAAAAAATAGTAAAAAAAGACAAAATATATTCAAAAAAAAAGCCGCCCGGCATACGCCCCTGCATACGCGGGGCCAGCCAGACGGCTTTTTTAGTCAAACTTACTCGTTGATTCCCTGGAGCTTCATGCTGTCGATACGCATACCATCCATGCGCGGATCGCTGAACAATTCAAGTGTCGCATCAAAATCAAGCGACGCATCCAGCATCCCGCCTTCTTCAGTCATCTTCTTAAAGCGATCAGCATCTTTACCCAGCACGGAAACCAGTTTGCCGGACCTGTCAAACTTCAGATACGTTTTCTCACCATCCGCATCTTCGACAATCTGGGTCACAGCCAAAACCTTGCCATCACCGTCAGTCATGTAATCATAACTCACCTTGGTGCCGTCGCGCATTTTCTTCTTAGCCAGACGTCCGTTGCTGAAGGTCTGCTCTTCAATCACATCACCGTTTTTATTGAAAAGCTTAGCCGTGTAATTGTTCCCTGACTTACCTTTATAGGTAATCTCGGTTTTCAGTCCATCTTTTTCAACCGCAGTCAACAGTCCGTCTTTGTTGTACTCAAGTGTCTTGGTCCCTTCCTCAGAACGCTCAACCACGGTGGTTTTCTCTACTTTACCGTTTTTCTTAAGATCATATTTAAAAATACGACTCATCGAACCCGACGATTCTGAAAGCATACGGCCGGACTGGTCATAATGTTTCACACTGGTCTTACCGTCCACCGCAACGACCATCTCAGTCATGCCGGATTTTTCATACTCAAATTTATGTGTGCTTCCCTTCTTGTCGATTGCCTGGACCACGCGGCCCTTTTCATCACGATCAACTGCCTTTGCATCCGCAAGCTTCACGGCAATCTTCGCTGCCAGCTTAAGGTCCGCACTGATTGCTTTGCCGCCATTGATCGCCACAGTGACCTGATCAAGCACCTGACGATTGTCCAGCAGCATACTGGTAAGCTTGCCTAACAATGTGGCCTGTTGTGCTTCCCCAAATATCTTCTGGAAGACCTTGGCCAGACGATTCATGAGCTTGGCAGCCGCAGAGTCGGACAGCGCTTTGACAATTGCCTTGCGCCCCAGCTTACTGCGGGCCATCTTGATGAAGGCCAATGCATCTTCCAGGGAATTAATTTCCTGGAAAGCGATTAACAATTCATCCTTCGGTCCGACTTTGCCCTTTGCTTTGCCCTTGCCTTTTTTGGATTTTCCCTTATCTTTGACATCAGCTTTGGTTTCCTCAGCAGATCCAGCTACCACCGGTTTGGCTTCTTCAACCGGAACCTGATCCGATGCAACTGTTGCAGCTGAAACACCCTCTTCTTCCGCACCTGCTACAGGAACCAGTTCACCGGTCATTTTGTCGACCATCATGACCTGTTCAGCATCCACACCGCCGGCCAAAAGAACACCGCCAGCCTTATTTCCGCCTGATTTCCGGTAAGTCCTGGAAACAGCGGATGCGGCTACGCTTCCGCTCCGCTCGCCGACCGGCGCCGCAGTGATCACGCCGGTATCCTGTGTCAAGGTGTCACTAAAGGCGTTCTGTGTTTGTCCGCCGGTAGCCTCCCACATCCAGCCGTCGGCAGCTTTGGTATAGGTAACTTTCGTATAACTGTAGCGGGTTTCATAGATCGGATCGCCCCCTGTGGTGCGCTCTGAGTATTTCCCTACGTCCGGCGTATCAGGATCACCATCATGATCCCAATAAGCCTGTGAGCTGTGCTCGATTTCCTGATATTCGTTTTCTGGTGTGTCCGGATCATCGGGAATCGTCTCTATATACACCGTGTTTGTAGGTGTTGTTCCAACCTGCACCTGATAATCATCAACGTTTGTGATTTGATATCCACAATTGCCGTTATAGAAAGGATCATCCGCATTGGAAGCATTGTAGGTGCTTGACGGAACCGACGTTTTGTTGGTGTAGTTCTGGGAAGATGAAACAGGTTTATAGCGGTTCTTTTTGCTAAAATTGGCTTCCATAAACTGAATGGTATCAAAATCAGTGGTGGTCGAGCCATCCGGATTGATGGTCACTTTGACATTGGCTGTTTGTAAGAGCGATTCCGTGGCCATCAGTTCAGCTTGCAATTGACCCAGTGTCTGCGTGCTGCGGGTATCGCTGCCGGATGTATAGGTCCAGGTTTCGTTCTCAGCATGATAGCTTTCCAGCAGGCCCTGGATGAAGGTCACCGCTTCACCGTCTTCCATATCAACGGTATTGACCGCTCCGGTACCATCGATAACGGCATTCTGCGCTTCCAACTCACCACCTTCAAAATAGAAACCCCATGGATCATAATTCATGGTGCCGCTCCAAACCGCGCCGCCGGTATCCGTGAAGGTCTCGGTAGCCTGGGTCCAGTAACTTTTATTGCTCGAAGTCCCGGTATAGGAATGCACCACACCCTTGCTGTCAGTCCACTGTTCCATATTCCAGTACTCATCATAGACCATCGTGCCGTCAACCGCCGAGACGCCGTCAACCTGGACCAAGCGGTCACCGGAATAGGTATAGGTAAAACTCCCCACACTACCGGAGGTGCTGTCCATTTTTTGGGTGGATTGGTCCCAGGTTGTAATACCCTTATCATCCTCACTGGTAATGATCTCATTCATACCGCCATAAATATAATTGACGGTTGTGCCGTCTTCGCGTGTCCCGGTCGCATTGGTCAAATACTGACCGTCATTGCCAAATGTCATTGTCATGTTCATCGTATCACTGTTGGTCATGGTTCGATCGGTAATAATTCCCGATGTCGTATACTGTTCTGTTCCGCTTCCCGAATTCACACCATATATGTCCGTATACGAAATATTAGCACTCGTATGGAAAGGACCCTCAGGAGTATCTGTATAGTTCCAGGTTGTTGTGCTCCCGCCGTTGTTGGTGCGCGCCCGAGAGGTAATCGCAGAATTTTCATAACCCTCATCCATGGTCCAGACTTCCGTACCCTGATTGTCGGTCATCACCGCAGATACCGGACCATTTTTGGTCACTGTATAGTTGATCGACGCATTGGTGATATAGGTGCCCTGATGAAAGGTGATATTTTCATACGTCGGCATATATATCCAGCGATCCGAACCCTGGCTCATAACAAATCCGCCGGCTTCAACCGTCATGGTGGTCATACCTCCGCCCGACCATGTGGTGGTGGAAGAACTCGGGTTGGCACCGCCACCGGTACCGTGATACTCGGTAAGATGTTCAACTTGACCGGATGGGTACTCATAATCAGCAGTCCATGCCTCATATTCCACACCGTCGATATCATAATGAATGGTTTTAGTCTCCGAATTCTGAACATTGGTGCGATGCTCCGTCATCTTCAGTCCGGTCCAGGTATTGTTCTCAAAGGTGGCATTGTAAATTTCGGTCTTTTTCTTCTTGCCATCCTGTTTGTCCTTGGATGTCGTCGAAGCGGTCTTGCGCCCCTGTGAGTCATAGGATGTATTGTACTCATGATAACTATTCTGACCGGTTGTATCGCTACTGGTGGTCATACCGGTCGCACCATTGCTCGTAAAAGTTGTGTTGGTCTTATCGCCGTCTTCATTGGTATCCACACTCGAAGTGGCCGTTCCCAGCGTGGAATGATACTGGGTGGTCACGCTGCCCTTGCCATTACAGCGGGTCATGGTTGAAGAGTCATTCATCCCCGTGCCGCCATTGACATTGTAGTCGGTCCAGGTTTCCTGACTGCCGTTCGCACCATACATATTATTGGTATGTGCATTGGTCGTGAAACCATTTTCGTCAATTGTATTCAATGTGGAAGAAAAACCCGAAGCACGTACCCTCGTGCTGCTGGGCTGACCGCTCCAATGCAGACTGCCGACAACATGTGTACTGGTCATTTTCGCACCATCCGCCGAGCCGTAATAAGCCTGGGTATCTTTCCAGTGACCGGCAGGCAGACCGTTGGCATCCGAGAAAATATTGCTGTTGGTGAGTCCGCTGCTTGAATTTTTCAAAGTCCGTATGCCTGAAGTTGCATTCCAAGATATTGTAACTGTTGTGTTGGTATGTCCCAAACTGGGTCCGTAATCACTGCTGTTGACGCTCTGCATCTCCACGCCCTTTTCATTGTAATCAGCCACACTGCTCCCCATGCCGGTCGTTGAAGTAGCTGTCTTTTTACTCCCTGTGAATTCATAAAAATCAGTAATCGTCGAGGTGGAATCCTGCGCAAGACTGGCACCACTGGTGGAGTGACTGTTCATGCTGATGGCCCGTCCGCCTGCATTATACGTGGTGCTGGTCGTAGAAAGCACCTTTGATGATGAAATGCGTGAGTAAGATGTCGCATTGGTTTCCGCATTGAACCCCGTGGCATAGTTGGGTGTCATCACTGTAAATGTATAACTGGAAAGTCCATAGGTTGCCCAATGTTGACTGGATGTTCCCAGGCCATCTGTATAATAGGTCGTAGACGTTCCATTATGATTTATGGATGTCGACTCCTGCATCTTCCCGGTATAATTACTGCAAACATAGGTGCTTGCGGTATATACAGCACCACCCAAGGTCCATGCCGAATTCATATAGGATACCGCATCGGTCTGTGTTCCGTATTGGGCCTCATAATTGGTCCAGGTCTGGGAGAGCCAGCTCCCACCATCACTGCTAATGGTAAACGTTTGCTTGTTAATCCCGGTGCGGGTATCCGCGTCAATAACTGTTTCCGCCTGACTGTTACCTGTTCCGGCAAAATACTTATTTCTCGATATAGAATGCCGCGCGGTCCCATACTGCGGATCAAAAACATCGGTGGTAATAACCGAGAGTCCGTTTTCAGCCACAGTTGAAAGCGAGAGTCCGTTAAATGTATTTGCCACAATATCGGTGGTGGTCGTCTGTGCCAAAGTCGGATAATCATCATTTGTCTGAATGCTGGAAACCGGTACGCCGTATTGAGCATCATAAGTCGTCGTCACAGTATTGAGCGCATTAACTGCCACGGTCAGTGTATTGAGACCATTGAAAGGATTTGTTGTGATAGCCGTATTGGTCAACGCCGCACCGAGCACACCGTATTTATTCTCTGTAATCGAATGCACTGGTGTTCCGTACTGAGCGTCAAATTGATCTGTTGTCACTGTGCTGATCTCATTAGCCGCAACCGTCAAAATGTTCAGCCCATTCAATGGATTGGATGTGATCACCGTATTCGTCACTGTCGCGCCGGTCAAGCCATACACATTGGTGGTAATCGAGTGCATCGGTGTTCCGTACTGTGCATCAAATTGATCTGTCACAACTGAATTAACGGCATTACTTGCTTCAGTGCGTGTGTTGAGACCATTAAAAGAATTGGTTGTTGTGTTTGTATTGGTGAGCAATGTACCTGTCAAACCATACACATTTTCCGTGATGGAATGCAACGGCGTTCCATACTGCGCATGAAATTGATCTGTTGTCACAGTACTGATTGCATTGCTCGCCACAGTCAGCGTATTCAATCCATTAAACGGATTGGATGTAATCGCGGTATTCGTCACCGTCGCGCCTGTCAAGCCATACACATTTTCCGTGATGGAATGCAACGGCGTTCCATACTGCGCATGAAATTGATCTGTCGTCACGGTACTGATTGCATTGGTCGCCACAGTCAGCGTATTCAACCCATTAAACGGATTGGATGTGATGTTCGTATTCGTTACTGTCGCACCGGTCAAACCGTAGACATTGGTCGTAATCGAGTGCAGCGGTGTCCCATACTGCGTGTCGAATGAATCGGTCTCCACCGTACTGATCGCATTGGTTGCCAGCGTATATATATTCAATCCATTAAACGGATTGGATGTGATGTTCGTATTCGTTACTGTCGCACCGGTCAAACCGTAGACATTG